>CALARR010000356.1 GCA_937889015.1 uncultured Planctomycetales bacterium
TCGTCAGCGAACACGTTCGGTTGTTGAAGGACGCTTCGCCTCCCCCACGATGTGTACGCACCCTGTTCCCCGCAGAGGTGGACCCTGTGGACACGATCTTGCTGGGCGGACGAAAGAAGGGTGGAAAGAAGGCCCATCAACAACGAGGTGTGCTGAGTAAGGCGCCCCAAGGAAATGACAACTACTACTCCGAGGTGATGGAAGAATCGGGCAAGGGTTGGTTCCCGTCGATCCGCCTCGGCCCGCGCAAGTCGGCTTTCGGAAACCTTCCGGAGGACGAATCTCGTTTTCCTGCGTCGACCTGGTTCAAGGATCTGTTGAGTTCGGGCATACAGAGTCTGATGCTCAACAGCCTCTTGATCCGCAAGGCCAGCCCTCCTGCACAGCCGCGAAGGTTCAAGCCCGACGGTTCGAATCTGCCCTGGGTGATCGCCGAACTCAGACGATCCGAAGACCGGTTTCGATCATGGATTGCCCATCTGCAAACGGCGCTGCCCGATCTGGAGACGATCGAGACCATCGAGCGAGAGGACGACAAGCACCGCTACCTGGTTCTCTGTTACCGCGGCGGTCTGCGGATTCCGTCGTGGATGGCTTCGGACGGCACCTTGAGGCTGCTGGCACTGACGCTGCTTGCCTATCTCCCAGAGTCCCGGGGAATCTACCTGATCGAGGAGCCGGAGAACGGCATTCACCCGCGCGCGGTCGAGACCCTGTACCAGTCGCTTTCTTCGGCCTACAACGTCCAGATCCTTGTGGCCACGCATTCGCCGGTGATCCTCGGATCGGCCGACGCGAAGCAGGTATTGTGCTTCAAGAAGACCGAGTCCGGTGCGACCGACATTGTGCGGGGCGACGAGCATCCGGCGCTGCGGGACTGGCAGGGCGAGACGGACTTGGGCACGCTCTTCGCCGCTGGAGTGTTGGGGTAATCCTCATGCCCTTCCAGACTGACCTGGTGGTTCTCACGGCCGACAAGAACGGCGAGATGGCCATGCGCGGCATTCTCGAACGCGCCGCGAGCCTCGGCATGCGTCCGGTGACGGCCGACTACTACGTTCATCCCAAGCACGACCCGGGATGCTTGGGGACCGCGGCTCAACTCGTACGGCCTTTTCTGGCAACCCACGCGCGGGCCCTGGTTCTGTTCGACCGCGAAGGATGTGGGAGGGAGATGCGCGATCGCTCGGACTTGGAGCGACAGGTCGAAGGCGCCCTGGCCCAGAACGGCTGGCGCGACCGTTGTGCCGCAATCGTGGTCGATCCAGAGCTTGACGCCTGGATGTGGAGCGACTCCCCGCATGTGGACGGCGTTCTCGGCTGGTCGTGCCAGACGCCGCGCCTGCATGCGTGGCTGGCCCAGCAAGGATTCCTAAAAGAGGGCCAAGTGAAGCCTCCGCGGCCGAAGGAAGCCTTGCAGGAGGCTTTGCGCCACGTTTACCTGCCGCGTTCGTCCTCGCTGTACCGGGAGATGGCCCAGAAGGTGAGCCTGCGGCGTTGCATCGATCCGGCATTCCAGAAGCTGCGTGAAACCCTGGCGGCCTGGTTTCCCGCTCAGGACGATTCGGCCGGCTGATCCATCTGTGTTGTGCTCTGTTCTGCCAAGCGGACTGCCATGATCCTGCACGTCGACATGGATGCCTTTTACGCCTCGGTCGAGCAGCGCGACCGGCCGGAGTTGGCGCAGCGGGCGGTGATCGTGGGGGGCGCCCCGGAGCGGCGGGGCGTGGTGTCGGCGGCCAATTACGAGGCGCGGAAGTACGGCGTACACAGTGCCATGCCCTCGGTGACCGCCGTGCGCAAGTGTCCGCACGCCGTGTTCTTGCCGCCGCGGATTGACTACTACGCCGAGATTGCCGAGCAGATCCGCGAGATCTTCTTCCGCTTCACGCCCCTGGTCGAGCCGCTGTCGCTGGACGAGGCTTTCCTGGACGTGACCGGCAGCGTGGACCTGTTCGGGCCGCCGGCCGAGATCGGGCGGAAGATCAAGCAGCAGATCCACGACGAGCTGCGCCTGGTGGCCTCGGTGGGCGTGGCCCCCAACAAGTTCCTGGCCAAGCTGGCCAGCGATCTGCGCAAGCCCAACGGGTTTGTGGTGGTCGACCCCAAGGCGGTGCAGGAGTTCCTCGATCCGCTGCCGGTGGGCCGGCTGTGGGGCGTGGGGCGTGTGAGCAACCGGGCCCTGGATGAGATGGGCATTCGCACGATCGGTCAGCTCCGCCGACTGTCGCAAGCGATGCTGGTGGACCGCTTCGGCAGCATGGGTGAACACCTGTGGCAGTTGGCCCACGGGCTGGACGACCGTGTGGTCGTGCCAGACCACGAGGCCAAGTCCCTTTCGCACGAGACGACCTTCCCGGTGGATATATCCGAGTTGAAGACGCTGCGCGCGTGCCTGTTGGATTTGACCGACCAGGTGGCGCGGCGCCTGCGGCGGCATGCCCTGCGCGGTCGGAGCGTGCACTTGAAGATCCGGCTGGGCGATTTCCGCACGCTGACGCGCAGCCGCACCCTGGCGGCGCCCAGCAGCCTGACCGACGAGTTGTGGCACACGGCGGAACCGTTGCTGCTGGAGCACTGGCGCACCGGCCGCGCGCCGGTGCGCCTGCTGGGCATGGGCGTCAGCGGCCTGAGCGGCCCGGGGCAGGCACAGCAGCAATTGCTGTTTGACCAGCCGCAACGCAAACGCGACAGCCAGGTCGATGCGGTCACCGACGCGATCCGCGACCGGTTCGGCGAAACGGCCATCCGCCGGGCAGGAGCGATGGAGGGGCGAGAGGATAAAGGTTAGGGGCGAGGGGCGAGGGGCGAGGACTGTTATGCGTTATGAAGTCGAGCAGAAGTATCGGGTGAGCGATGGGCAGGCCCTGCGCGCGGAGTTGGCGGCGCTGGGCGGCGACCTGGGCCGGGCGCGGCAGGAGGTCGACTGCTACTACAACCATCCGGCGCGGGATTTCGCCGCCACCGACGAGGCCCTGCGGATCCGTACGGTGGAAGGCGTGGGCCGCATCACCTACAAGGGCCCGAAGATCGACGCGACGACCAAAACGCGGCGGGAGATCGAAGTGCCCCTGGCCGAGCAGACGGCCGGGACCTGGGATGAAGTGCTGCAGGCCCTGGGCTTCCGGCCCGTGGCCGAGGTGCGCAAGCAGCGGCGCAAGGCCTGGGTGCCGTGGGAAGGGCAACGGGTCGAGGTCTCGCTGGACGAGGTGGACGAGGTGGGGCCATTCGTGGAATTGGAGTTGATGGCCGACGAGTCGTCGCTGGACACGGCCAAGGCTTGCTTGGCCTCGCTGGCGCAGCGGCTGCGGCTGTCCGACAGCGAGCGGCGGAGCTACCTGGAGTTGTTGCTGGAGAGTCGCGGGCGCGCGTGAGGAGCGGCGGAGGTTCATGGCCCAACGGATGGTGCAACCATCTGCCGGCCGACGGTCCGGACGACTCCAGGGGCACGGAGAAGAAGACGCCGCAGGCTGCGTCTTGCACTGCACGAAGTTCGAGCGCATGCCGACGGCAAGCGTGGGTATGGCACCCGAGCACCCGTGCACGCGAGCATGGCACCCGAGCCAGTGGTCTTGAAGCCCGAAGCGCGAGCGAGGCCACCATGGCAAAGGGCCTGCGCTGGCGCTTCAGGCTTCAGGATGGGGCGCATTGGGCCACGATCGGCCGCGCTTGGATGTTCAGCCCAAGTAGGCGTCCTGTTCGCGGAGGATCCGCTGGACCTTGGGCACTTCCACGTCGCGCACTTTACAGCCGTCTTTGACGGCCACGGCCGAGGCCACGCCGGCCGCGTGGCCCGTGACGAAGCAGATCGGGATCACGCGCACCAGATCGACCATCTTCAGGTCGGTCGCAATGCAGCGCCCGGAGGCCAGGATGTTGTCGATTTTTTTGGGGACCAGCGCGCCGAAGGGGATCTGCCATTCGTCGTGCTCGCCGCTCCAGGCCCCGCCCACGGCCACGACGTCGGGAAAGCGTGTTTGGGCCTTGAAGTCCTGGAAAGTGACCGGCTTCAGTGCGGCCACGGACCGCGACATGCGCACGCCCATCTGCGGGGCCGTCTCGACCAGGCGCACCGGCTCGAAGCCCGCCGTGCTGCGCATCTTCTGCATGCTCTCCCAGATGAACCGGCGGTGGCTCATTTCCAGGCGCGTGAGTTCCTTGACGTCCAGGGCGTCGCCGTCCGGGCCGCGCATGCCGATCCAGTTGACGCCGGGCATGGGCGAGATCATGCCCAGCCCGCGCGGCTTGGGCTTCTGGTTGAGCAGGGCCGGATCGACCTTGTCCAAGTATCCGATGCGCGAGCACAATCCGATCTGGTAGCGGAAGTGGGTGTACTCGGCCCCGGCCGCGGCGAAGACATCGCCGTCGCCGGTGGCGTCGATGACCTGCTTGGCCAGGATGGCCTGCCGTCCGGACTTGCTTTCGAAGACCGCGCCGCAGACGGTGTTTCCGTCGAGGATCGCGTCGACGCCCCAGCAGTGCAGGAAGACCTTGACGCCCGCCTCTTCGATCATGTCGAGCATCACGAACTTGAGGGCCTCGGCGTCGACGGTGGGGTTGACCCCGGGCTTGCGGTTGACGATGCCGCCGTCAATCTTGTCGAGGTGCTGCATCATCTCTTCACCGATGCCCATGCAGACCTGCTTCTTGCCCTTGACCATGTGGCCCAGGACCACGAGCACCAGGCCGCCGGTCCACAGTCCGCCGAAGTGGTTGTAGCGTTCGACGAGGGTGACCTGGGCCCCGGCGCGTTTGGCGGCGATGGCGGCGGCCACCCCGGCCGGGCCGGCACCGACCACCAGCACGTCGGTCTGGTCCAGGAGCGTCAACTCGCGCTGCGGCTGGACGACCTTGCCCCCGACCACACTGGGGCACGAGGTGGTGGGCTGCGTGACACTCGGGCTGATCACGCCGCCGATGAAGCCTTTCTCGTTGGGCGGATCGGCCAGAAGCGATCGGGCGGCCAGCGTGCCCCCCAATCCAGCGGCCATTCCTGATGCACCAGCCAGTCGCAGCAGTTCCCGGCGAGAGAGACGATAACTCATCGAAAGGGTTCCTTCTCAGGGTGTCGATATCGCGATCCCCTGATGATACCCTATGCGCGACCCTATTTCCAACGCCGCGAGGAACAGAGTTGGATGTTGGATGTCGGATCTTGGATGTCGGATGTTGGATGTCGGATGTGGGAGGTGAACCTGTTCCTGGTGTAGGCGCCGGAGTGCCGGTCGTGGCCTTCTTGCATGCGTTGCAGGAAGACAGGTTTCACCGGTATTCCAGGCTGAACAGACTGCACGCGCTCATCGCGATGACGAACCGGACTGGGCGATCGGTCGGCGGCCGCTGGCCGGATCGCCATCGAAGCGTGTGTTGCGTGGCGTCGCCGCAGAGTGGTTCGCAGTCGTCGAGCGACAATCCGGAGACAGGACGCCCGTCGGCCTCCAGGACGGCGACTCGCAATCGCCCGTTTCGGGCGTCGGCATTCACGGTCAACCCGGGTCCGGCAAGCTGCACGGGCCGGGTCTCGATGCGGGCGTCGGCGGTCGCATCGAGCGACGCGAATCCGTGCCGCCGCCAGACGGCCCGGCCGAGGCTCATTTGCTTGGGCGGGAGGGTGCCGCCGTGCGTCGTATTCACGCCCGTGTAGTAGAGCCAGGTCTCTTGGTCCGTGTGCGCGGCCGTCGACGAGACGTTCAGAATGCAGCCCGCATCGAACGATCCCGGAGGACCGTTGGGAATGACGACTACGCGGGGACGGGTCCGCTGCCATGATTCTCCGTCGATGCTGGTCACAAGCTGGACGTTGATCGAGCCGTCGGCGGGGCTCTGCTGGGGCTTCACCGTCTTGGCGTCGATGAGCCGGGTCAACCGGAACATCGTCGGAAATCCGAGGAACCCCGAGGCGTGCGGCAGGACGGACATGTTGTAGACTTCCGTGCGCTGCTGCGGCCCGCTGGCCCACGCGTCGTCCTCTTCGTCGGGAGCGAAGACCATGTGGGGCTCGCTCCAGGCGAGAAAGTCGTGACTGCGCGAGAGCCACACGGTGCGCCGGTTGAATCCGCGGTGATTCCAGTGCCGTTTGTGATAGGCCAGGTAGTCGCCCGACTGCGGGTCCTGGGCCAAGGTGATCGTGTCGTGGTACATGAAGATCGGCTTGTCGATCTCGGTCCAATGCAGCCCGTCGGCCGAATAGGCCGAGTAGTAACCCTTGGTCACGCGCGAACCGACCATCTTGTAGCGTTTGGCCGGATCGCTCTCGCGGCGGTCGAGCAAGACGCTGGGGCAGGCGAAGCCCTTGAACGCGATGTTAGTCGCCTGAGAATCCTTGTCGGGATAGATGCCTAAGGCCGGCTTCTCCCAATGGACGCCGTCGTGGGACGTGGCGTACAGCAGGCCGCCCCCGCCGTACCAGAGCCGGAAGAGTCCCTGTGATTCATCGAAGTACACCGCGCCGGTGGCATAGACGCGGCAGCCTTCCCAGGGCCGGTCGGGCGAGAGCACCGGCTCGGTAGTTGTCTTGCCCGGATGAATGGTGCGCTGCGTGCCCTGCTGGGACGCGATGGCCGAGTCGTCGGCAAACAGCAGGGGGAGATCGCCGAGCGTGATTGCCGTGCGGCCGGTCTCCTGACTGCAGACGGGCGAGCCCAGGGCCGCAACCACCAGAAGAAGTCCCGCCAGATCATTCGCGATTTGCATGGTGTCGTCCGTTTCGGACTTGGAGTGTGTGCACCGGGGTCCTATTGATCTCTGCATTGCTAATAGCCCCGGCCGAGGGAACGGAAGGCCGGGAAAACCGGGCTCGCGCGTCCAACCTACGGTCGGTGCCCGGCCTTCGGCTCATGCGCCATGCAGGACTCAAGAGTCCCCTCGCGTTGGTCGTTGGGCTACGTGAAGGACTTTGCCAACGGGTCTACCATTGAAACCGCTTGGGCACCCAGTCGGCGGGGCGTTCTTGGTCCTTTTCATAGCCTTCGGCCTGTCCTTCGCGGCCGTTCGCCTCAGCGTAGCGTTGGAAACGGTCCATCGCTGCTCAGCCTTGCTTAGATGCTTTGTTTGCCGGCTCGTGATCTTCTCGGACAGTCTACCAGCTTGTGCTCCTCTCGGCCAGCTTACGCTGGCCGCTCGCCGGGGCGGCGGGCGCGGCGGAAATGCGACTTGCGATAGGCGCCCGGCGTCTGCCGCGTGAGACGCTTGAAGACCCGGCACATGCACTCGGTGTAGCCGAACCCGGACATTTCCGCGATCTGGCTGAGGGGCCGATCGGTATCGGCCAGGAGTTGTTTGACGCGTTGCACCTGCTGCCAGTGGATCTGCGTCTGCAGCGTGCGGCCCAAGGCGGCGGCGAAGCGCCGCTGCAGAGTGCTTCGCGAGATCACCACGTGCCGGACCACGTCGTCGACGGAGATTCCTTCGCAGGCGTGCTCCTGGATGAACTGCATGGCGGCCACCACTTCAGCATCGGAGATGGCCAGGGCGCGCGTGGACTCGCGGGCCACGATGCCGCGCGGCGCAATCAGGACGGGTTCCTCGGGTGCGTGTCCGCCACGCATCATCCGGTGCAGCGTGGCCGCGGCCTGATAGCCGATCTCCTCGGTGTTCAGATCGACGCTGGTCAACTGGGGGTGACAGATCCGACACAGGACCTCGTCGTTGCTGACGCCGGTCACGGCCACGGTGTCGGGCACGGGCATGCCGTATTCGCTGCAGGCGCCCAGCACCTGTTGAGCGCGCACGTCGCTGCCGGCCATGACGGCCAGCGGTTTGGGCAGCGATTGCAGCCACAGTCCCAGCCGATCGGTCTCTAACAATCCGGCTGCCTCGCGATCGAAGACGCCCCGGGTGCCGCGCGTCAACCGGCCCTCATACACGGCCGGCCGCAGGCCGCGCTGGGTCAGGTACTCGACAAAATAGCGGCAGCGCAACTCGCAATAGTAGACGCCCTGGAAACCGCAATAGGCGAAATGCTCGTAGCCGCGTTCGAGAAAGTAGTCGGCCACCAAACTGGCCACCGCCTGTTGGTCGGGCATGAGGCGCGGGATGCCCGGCCAGGAGCGCATGGCGTAGAGATCGACGGTCGGGCGCTTCATGGCCCGGATCTGACGGGCCAGGGTCGGGCTTTCCAACTGGGCCAGGATGGCATCCGGGCGCCAGGCGCGGAAGTCGCTGGGCAGGCGTTCCAGCAGCGGTCCGGAGCGGTGATACACGGCCCAGGGGCCCTGCTCGGCAATGTATTGCCCCACGCCGCGCAGCAATCCGCGCCCGTATTCCAGGCTGGACTGGATCAGGAGTCCGACTCGCGGCAATGTGGGCATGGGCCAACTCCCGGTCCCTACACGTTCACAAGCGATCTGCGCCGAGGGGGACGGCCACGGTGATGCCGGCGGCAGGGTCTCACGTCCGCGGGAGTTTCATGATAGCACATTCTGCCGCAGCATGCCGCAGTCTCAGTATACGGTTGAATCGAGGAGCAAGTGGGGCGATAATCGGGGAAGGTCCCACCTCCCCTTTCCCGCCTCAGGAGCCTTGTGCCGTGTCACGCTTCCCTGCTCTGTGCCTGTCCCTGGTGCGTCGTCTGGCCTGCGTCTTGCTCGCCGTTGCGGTGCTGCAGTTGGGCAACGGGCGGGCCTGGGCCGCAGAAGTCGCCGTCACGATCCTGCACACCAACGACATCCATCAGAACCTCGCACGCCTGCCGCAGATCGCCGCCTACGTGGCCGACTATCGGCGGCAGCATCCGGAAACGGTGTTCATCGACGCGGGCGATTTCTTCGACCGCGGTTCGTCGCTGGTCCCGCTCACGCGAGGCGAAGCCGTGTTCGCGGCCATGTCCCGGATGGGCTACGACCTGCGGATCGTGGGCAACCACGACTGGTCCTACGGTTCGGCCCGACTGCGGGAGTTGATGATCCTTCATCCGGGCACCGTCTTGGGCACGAACCTGGCCACAGTCGAACCGCCGCTGCCGCCGAACGTGGTGCGGACCGTGATCAAGGAGTTCCAGGGGGTGCGTCTGGGATTCTTCGGAATCACGCTGGACACCTACGGCAAGGGCCCCCGGTCGCGGCCGGAAATGTATGTATTGGACGCGCAGACCGAGACGGCGCGCGCGGTGGCGGAGTTGAAGCCGCAGGTCGATCTGATCGTGGCCGTAACGCATCTGGGACTGAAGCGGATGGCCCACGAGACCCAACGCGCCTGCCCCACGGACCTGGACCTGGTGCAGGCGAATCCGGGAATCCGGATCGTGGTGGGCGGGCACAGCCATACGTTGGTGGCGGAGGAAGAGACGCGCCGGATGTACGAGCAGACGGGCAGCATCCTGGTGCAGGCGGGAGCCGAAAGCAAGTGGATTGGCCGGTTGACGCTGTGGGTGGACCAGGACACGCGCCGCCTGCGCCGTTTTGAGATCGAGCAGATCGACAGCAGCAAGTTGGAGCGATCCAGCCCGGAGGTCGCCGGCTATCTCCAAGAGCAGTACGCGCGGTACATGCCCAACGCCCAGGCCGTGCTGGGACAGTTCGCCGAACGGATGGAGTTCTACAACCTGGCCTATTGGTACGCCGATTTTCTCCGTCAGCAGGCGAGCGCCGACGTGGCCTTGGTCCCGCGCAAATGCCTGTATGACGAGCCGAAGTCGTTTGAAAGCGGCGCGGTGAGCGTGGAGCGGATTTACGGCTATGTCCACCAACGGTACTTGATCCGGGCCAAGGTGCAGGGGAGCGATCTGCTGGAATTCTGCCGCTCGGAGGCGGTTCGCGACCGCTTCCATCCCTTCCACCACCAGGGGCGGCCCTTCTCCGGCGACGCAATCTACGGCTCGGGCATCGCGGCCCGCTATCGGCCGGAGGACCGCACGGTCGATTTCTCGCTCGATCCGCAGCGGCGGTACACGGTGGTCGTCCCCTGGCCTTTCGACGAAGCCACGGCGCGCAAATATCGCAGCCAACTGCCGGAACGCGATGTGGCGTTGGCCGGTCCGGTTGTTCCCGGCCTGGCGCTGAAGGAGGTTGAAGTCCTGCCGAAGCCGGCGCGCGAACTGCTGGTCTCGGTGGGCACCAAGGAAGGACTGAAGTTCACGCGCCGCTACGCCAAACCCGATCCCCAATGGGACGTGTGGAACGCTCACTTCGAGGAGAAGCTGAAGACGCGGACGCCGTGAGGCGCGGCAACACGACCTGCGCGCAGCACAAGTCCGGCGCGAGGCATTATTGGGTGTCAGAAAAGGAATGTCGTAGCTGTCCCGGCCATGCCCCTGGAAGACCGGCCTCCCGATGGTCGGCCTCACGGCATTACTTACCGGAGACGCAGTAGCCCTTACTCCGCGCTCAGATCGTAGCAGGCCAGCAGGTCGCTGTGGCGCAGGTAGAGCCGCTTGCCGTGGACCACGGGATAGGCCCAGGCCGGGCCGTCGCCGGTCAACGGTTTGAAATAGCCCTTGACGCGGAACTCCTGCGGAGCGGCTTCGATGAGGAAGACGTCGCCCCGATCGTAGCGGAAGATCAGGTGTCCGTCGGCATACACGACGGCGGCAGAACCGCGCCCCTGCGGTTTGGGAGACCAGGCGATCTCGCCGGTGGGCCAGTGGATGCAGACCGGCTGGCCACGATTCAGGCCGTGCCCGCCGTACAGGTAGTCGCCCACCAGGAGCACGCCGCCGTGGTGATTTTCGAACTTGGCGGGGTCGAGAAAATAGACCTCTTCGGCCGAGAACGCGCCGTTCTTGGCCGAGATCTTCAACAAGGCTCCGCCCGTCTTGTAGCTGGTGGTGACGAACACCTGATTGCCGCGCACGACGGGTGTGGCCACGTTGGCCACATCGTTGGCAATGCGGTTGTAGCCCCACAGGAACTTGCCGTCCTGGGCGGCGACGCCGACCGCGCCCCGGCCCATGAGCTGAACGTACTGCCGCACGCCGTCGATGTCGGCCGCCACGGCCGAACTGTAGCCGGCCCCGTCCTTGCCCTTGGGCCCCAACTCCGGCAGCGTGCTTTTCCAGATCACGGCACCGCTCTTCTTGTCCAGGGCCACGATCGCCGCCTCTTTGCCGCCGGGCGTGCAGATCAGCTTCTCGCCATCCACCAGGGGCGATTCGCAGTACTTCCACATGGTCATCATCTGCCCGCCGAAGTCCTCGGCGAACTTCTTGTGCCAGCGCTCTTTGCCGGTGGCCGTTTCCAGGCAGACCAGGTCCCCTTCGGTGCCCAGGGCATACAGCAAGTCGCCGTCGACCGTGGGCGTGCAGCGCGGTCCGTCCTTGTGGGGCGGTCCGATATGTGTCGCCCAGAGTGGCTTGCCGGCGGCCAGATCGTAGGCCAGCACGAACTGGGCGGTCTCTGCCTTCTCGGTCCGATCGCCCATGGTGAACAGGCGTCCGGCCGCAATCGACACGCTGGAATAGCCCTTGCCCAGGCCTTCCCACTTCCAGAGCAGCTTGGGGCCCGACTCAGGCCAGGATTTCAGCAGCCCTTTTTCCAGGCACAGGCCGTCGCGGCGCGAACCGCGGAAGCCGGCCCAATCGGCCGACGCGGCGAGATCGGCCGGCGGCAGCACGGCCGCCGCGCTGACGCGCCGCGCGCCGGAGTTGGCGGGCTGCGGCCGGTCGCTCTCCAGTTCCTCGATCGCCTGTGCGGCCAACTCGCGGACGCGCGGCGATTGGTCCTGGAGCGCTTGGCGCAAGGCAGGCAGGGCGGGCTTGGCCACGGCGCCCATGCTGCGCAGGGCCAGACCGGCACGGATCCGCGCCAATTCCTGCTTGTGCTGCAGGGCCTCGACGAGGGCAGGCACCGCGGGCTGGCCGACATGGCTCAAGGCATCGCTCATCGCCAGTCCGGCCCAGAAGTTCTCGTCTTCCAACCCTCGGACCAGATCGGGAACGGCTGCCGCCGCCTTGGACCCCAGGGCTGCGAGCGCATCAGCCGCGGCCACACGGACCTCCGGCTTGCCGCTGCGCAGGTCGGCGAGCATGGGCTCCAGGGCCCGGTCCGCGGCCGGCGCCGTCTGGCCTTCCACGGAGGTTGTGGAAGCTGCCTCGGGCGTCGCCGGTGTGAGACCGCACTTGCCATCACACCCGACCACGCACAGCGCGGTCACGACCAACCACATCCTCGGCGTTCTGCTCATGATGGTTTCCTTCATATTCGGTTGCGGGGAGGCGCAGTGCCCAAGCCGTCGGCAGCGCAGCGGAACTCGATGAAGCCCCAGGACACCGCGCGAATCCATGCTACGCAAGGGTATTACGACAGTCAACCCGGGTCACACGGCCCGGAGAGAGCGAAGCCACGCTTCGAGAGGCCCAGTCACGACGCGGGGGCTTTGTCGCTACGAACGTCGCGGCGGCCGAAGAGGCACCCGATCAGGTTTCCCAGGTCGTCGAAAAGCGCGTAGGCCACGGGCGTGGCCAGCAGCGTCAGCAGCAAGGAGAAGGTCTGGCCGCCGATGATCACGCCGCTGATGGCCTTGTTGACTTCGGAACCTTCGGCGTTGGAGATGAAGGTGGGGATCATGCCCGCCACAAAGGCCACGGTGGTCATGAGGATCGGGCGCAGCCGGTCGCGGTTGGCGGCCAGAATGGCCTCGAAACGAGGCATGCCCGCGGCCCGAAGCTGGTTGGTGTGGTCGATCTGCAAGATCGAGTTCTTTTTCACCACGGCGAAGAGCACGAGGATTCCCAGCAGGGAGAAGATATTGACCGACTGGTTGAACAGCAGTAGCGACGCCAGGGCGAAGGGCAGCGTCAGGGGCAGCGACAGCAGGATCGTGATGGGGTGCAGCCAGGACTCGAACTGGGCGGCGATGCAGAGGTAGACGAAGACGAAGGCCAGGATGAAGGCCAGGAAGAAGGCGCGAAAGGCCTTGGCCATTTCCTTGGACTTGCCCAACAGGCCGGTGCGGTATTCGGGGCCCATGTTGAGCTTGCGCGTGGCGGCGTCGATGGCGTCGAGGACCTTCTGCTGGGAGGCGCCGGGCCCCAGGTTGGCTGTGATGGTCACCTGGCGCGTGCGGCCCAGGCGATTGATCTGGGCCGGACCGGCCCCTTTCTCGAAGCGGACCACGTCGTCCAGCGGCACGGTGCCGAACTTGCTGGAGGGGACGGTGACCATTTTCAGCTCGTCGAGGTGGTTGCGGACGTCGGCGACCGAGCGCACGTGGACCTCGTATTGTTCCCCCTTCTCGTTGAAGTCGGAGACCTTGTCGCCGGCCACCAGTAGCCGAAGGGTGTTGGCGATCTCGGCCACCGAGACGCCCAACTCCGCGGCCTTGTCCCGATCGATCGTGATGCCGAACTGCGGTTTGCCCAGCGAGAGGGACGAATCCACGTCCACCGCGCCGGGAACCTGCCGCAAGTCGGCCATCACGGCCTTGGCATACTCCTCCAGCTTCTGGATGTCCGGGCCGCCGATCATGTACTGGATATCGCTGCTGCTCATGCCGCCGCCGGAGATGAACGACAGCGGGCTGACGCTGATCCGCAGGTTATCCTGGGCATACTTGGGCAGGATCTGCTGGCGCACAAAGTCCATGATCTGCATCTGGCCGTAGTCGCGCTGGGCGATGTTCACCAGGCGCACATAGACCGAACCTTGGTACGGATTGCGCTGCTCGGTGTCGGCCACGCTGGCGATCGTGTAGCGCACGCCGCTGAGCTGGCGGATGTCGCGCGCGATGCGCGCCACGATGACTTGCGTGGCTTCCAACGAAGTGCCTTCCGGGGCCTGCACGCTGAGCTGGAACTCGGACGAGTCTTCGTCGGGGATGAAGTTCTTGTTGACGCGACTCCAGAGCAGGGGCAGCGTGGCCATGCAGGCCGCCACGGCCAGCACCACCACCCAGCGGTTCCGCAAGGAGAACCGCAAGAGCACGAGGTAGGCGGCCTCGAAGACGCGGTAGATGCGCTGCGTCTTGCCGTGGGGCTCGGCCGCAGGGCCGGCCGCGTGTTGGCCATCGCGGCGCGCGACGGGCGCCGCGCCTTTGAACCAGCGCGCGGCGAGCATGGGCGTGAGCGTGAAGCTCACCAGCATGCTCACCAGGATCGTGCCGGACATGGTGATTCCGAACGACTTGAGGAACCGGCCCACGATGCCTTCCATCATGGCGATGGGCAGGAACACGGCCACCAGCGAAAGCGTGATGGCCAGCACCGCCAGGCCGATCTCGCCGGTGGCCGCCAGCGCCGCCTCGTAGGGCGAGTGCTGCTTCTCCTCGATGAAGCGGAAGATGTTCTCCATGACCACGATCGCGTCGTCGATCACGATTCCCACCGAGAGCGTCAGCGCCAGGAGCGTGATGCTGTTGAGCGTGAATCCCATGTAATCGAGGATCGCGAAGGCGGCGATGATCGAGGAGGGAATCGCCAGGGCGGCGATCACCGTGGCCCGGGCGTTGCCCAGAAAGAAGTAGACCACCACCGCGGCCAGGAGGCTGCCGATCACCAGGTGCTCTTTGACCGTGTCGATCGAGGTCTCGATGAACACCGACTGATCGCGGACCAGCTCGACGCGATACCCTTCGGGGGCGAGCTTGCGCAGTTCGTCGAGCTTCTCTTTCAGGCCTTCGGCCACGGCCACGGTGTTTGTGCCGGACTGCTTGCGGATGTTCATCAGCACGCAGGGCGTGTCGTTGTAGAGCGAGGCGCTCTTGATTTCTTCGGTCGCATCGTCGGCGCGGCCCAGGTCGCCGATGGTGATCGTGCGCCCGTCGCGGTTGGCGACGCTGATGGCCTCCATTTCGGCCATACTGGCCACACGGCCCATGGTGCGGAGGGTATACTCCGTGGCCCCGACCTTCATCGAGCCGCTGGGCATTTGCAGGTTCTGGGCGGCCAAGGCGCGCGCCACGTCGGCCACCGTCAGGCGATGGGCGCGAAGCTTGAGGGGATCCAACTGCACGTTGATTTGCCGGGCCTGGCCGCCGACGAGCATCACCTGCCCCACGCCGCGCAGCGATTCCAATTGCCGGCGGAGCTTCTTGTCGCAGTACTCGGTGATGTCGCGGAGCGTGGCCGGAGGCGAAGCGGAAATGGCGATCGAGAGCACCGGGCTGGCGTCCGGATCGAGCTTCTCGACCGTGGGCTGGTCGACGTCCTCGGGCAACTCGGGCAGGATCTGGTTGACCTTGTCGCGCACGTCCTGGGCGGCGACGTCGATGTCCTTCTCCAGCACGAATTGGATGAAGACCTGGGAAATGCCCTCGGACGAGACCGAACGCAGGTCCTCGATCCCGTTGACGGTGTTCACCGCCTCTTCGATCTTGTCGGTGATTTCGGTCTCGATCTCTTCCGGCGCCGAGCCCGCCTGGCGCGTGGTGACCGTCACGATCGGAATGTCGACCTTGGGAAAGCGATCGACGCCGAGCTTGGAATAGCCGGACACGCCGAACACCACCAGCACCAGAATCAGCACCGTGGCGAAGACCGGCCGTTTGACGCAGATGGCGGCGAGTTGGTTCATTGCCGGATCGCGTCTCCGTCGCGGACCAGTTCCGGACGAGCCACCAGGCGTTCATCGCCGCCGAGGCCCGACTGGATCTCGATCCGGTCCTCCTTGACGGCGCCCAGCGAAACCACCTGTTCCCGAGCGGTGCCGTTGCGGACGACGAACACCCGGGCCACTTCGCCCGTCTTCTGCACGGCGGTGCGGGGCGCGTAGATTTCCGGCTTCTGTCGGGCCAACTCCAACTGGGCCGTGGCGAACAGGCCCGGGCGCAATTGGCCGTCGGGATTGGGGACCACGGCCTCGACCACCATCGAGCGCGTGTCGTTGGTGACCACGGGCGTGATGTACTGCACCGTGGCGGTGAAGGTCTGGCCGGGGAAGGCATCGACCTGGAAGCGCACGGTCTGGCCCTGGCGGATATGGCCGATGTCCTGCTGCGGGACCGTGAGCGACAGCCGCAGGGGATCGACGCGCACCAGCGTCACCAGGGCCGTGTTCATGAAGCCGGCCGTGACCTGCTCGCCGACGGTCAGGAGCTTCTCCGCCACCCAGCCGTCAAAGGGTGCGCGAATGGTGGTGTCGGCCACGGCCTTCTCCAGGATGGCCAACTTGGCGAGCGCCGTGCGGTAGGACTGGTACGTCTGCCGCATCTGGTGCAACGTCTGGCGGTAGCGTTGGAGGGCCAACTCGGATTCCGTGCGTCCCTGGTCGATGGCTTCGGCCGAGATGACCTTCTTGGCAAACAGTTCCTCGGTCCGCTTCAGATTGGCCGTGGCCAGATCCAACGAGGCCTTGGCCAACCGCACTTCGGGCTGGTTCTCGACGTCGAACGAGTCGTCATCCTGTTGGAATCCCAGCCGGGCCTTCAGTTCCTCGACCAGCGCGCGGCCCTCGGCCAACCGGTTCTGGGCGTCGACCGGATCGAGCTGGGCCAGGACGTCGTTCTTCCGCACCACGCTGCCCCGGTCCACGCGGACTTCGGCCAGGATGCCGCTCACGTTGCTGGCCACCTTGGCCTTCTCGTCCGCCACCAGCGTGCCCGTCAGACGCAAGGTCGCGTTCTGCTGCACGATCTCGACCGGCACGGTCTCCAATCGCGAGGCAGTGCCGGCGGTCTCCCTCGCCGGCTCGCCGCCAGGCACGAATCCCAGTGTCGCCTTGCGCGCGTGCTGCACCGCATCGCCTTCGATCGACTCCGCGGCGGAGGCGCCGTGCCATTGGCCCATGCGCGCGTATGCCTGCCATCCCCCCACGCCGATCATGGCCATGGCGGCAACCGCGATCAGCCCCCGCCGCGCCGCCGCACGCGGCGGCCGGACTGTGTTGGCCGTGGCGTCGGGCTGCGGGGCAGGCATCGACCGGTGCGCTGTTCGAACCGATGTCATCACGGGGCGCTCGTTGACGCTGGTGCTCACGTACAGTCTCCTTGCTGCCTATGCGATGGACGCTGGACTCGCGGTGCGATGGAACTCAGGCCGAAGGCTCGTGGCCGCCAAGACCGCGAATGCCTTCCAGCGAGAATTGCGTGATGTGTTCCACCAGGTGCTCGATGGTCGCCGCGTCGTAGACGGTGTACTCTCCCAGCCGGGCCAGCAAGACCCGCGCGTGGTCGAAAAGGTGGCATTGGGCCATGATGCTGCGGCTGCAGTCGGCGATCTGTCGCTCGCTCGGCCCCGCCCCGACTATCTGGCGTACGAGGTGGCAGAGCCGGGCATTCAGGGGCTGGACCACCTTCTGGATCAGAACGTCCAGGCCGGCCGTGGGCTCGATCATCTCGTGCGAGAAGATCTTCACCAGCCGGCTAGGTGCATCGCCGGCTAAGAGCCTGGTGAGGATCGACCTGATGAAGACTCGCAACTGTTCGACCGGCGGCAGCGCGGGGTCGGATTCCGCACGAGAGGGCAACCCGTCCTCCTCCGCCACGGCCCGCTCGATGACCTCCAGGTACAACAGTTCTTTGTCGCGGAAATGGTAGTTGATGGCCGCGTTATTGGCTCCGGCGCGCTGGCAAATGGCCCGGAACGTGGCGCGACGATAGCCGACTTCCGCAAAGACCTCGGCCGCGGCCTGCAGCAGACGCTGCCGGGTACTGGATTCGACCGTTGCAGTAGCCATTTGAACGCCCAGTTCAGTCGTGTGATTTATACGCCTGATTGAAATATACGCTTTATCGACGCGGGGCGTCAAGATCTGCACGATTTTCCGCGGCACACCCATCTTGTGGGTGGCGTTGAAAGCCGATCTTCGGGCAACTACACTCCTTTCTATACCCAGATAGCCCGGCTTTCCGGCCTGAGTGAAAACGATGGGAGGAACCATGCGCGTCCATGTCTCGCATACAGCTCGATGGACTCTGTTGGCGGTGTGCCTGCTGTTCGCTACGCAGGCGCGGTCTCAGTCGCAGCCCAAGCCGCAGGCTGGGGCCCAACCCCAGACCCCAACGAAGGTCTCTCCCGAGAAACAGGCCGTGCTGGATTGGCTCAGCCAGCCGGCGGTCCTGGAACGCTTTGGACGGATCTCCGACGCGATCTGGTCCTATGCCGAGTTGGGATTGCAGGAAAACAAGTCCTCGGCGC
Source organism: uncultured Planctomycetales bacterium (assembly GCA_937889015.1). Classification (GTDB taxonomy): domain Bacteria; phylum Planctomycetota; class Planctomycetia; order Pirellulales; family Thermoguttaceae; genus CALARR01. Next base: position 18,005 of record CALARR010000356.1, read on the forward strand.
TGTTGATCCGCACCTTGAAGGAGGCCGGATTCACGGTCGAGCAAGGCCTGGCCGGCATGCCGACCTGCTTCGTGGCCAGCTACGGATCGGGCCGGCCGGTAGTGGGCATCCTGGCCGAGTACGACGCCCTGCCGATGCTCTCGCAGAAAGGCCGAGCCAGCAAGCACGAGCCGGTGGTGGCCGGCGCTCCGGGCCACGGTTGCGGGCACAACCTGATGGGCGCGGCGGCGACGGCCGCCGCCATCGCCGTCCAGCAGGCCATGCAGAAGCATGGCTTGGCGGGCACGGTCAAGCTCTTTGGCTCGCCGGCCGAAGAGATTCTCGTGAGCCGTCCCTACATGGTGCGCGAGGGCCTGTTCGAGGACGTGGACGTGGTGATCAACAATCACGCCGGTTCACAGCTCGAGACCGGATATGGCGTGGCGGGCAGTGCCATGTACTCGGTGCGATACACGTTCACGGGCAAGACGGCGCACAGCGCTGCCAGTCCCTGGAGCGGGCGCAGCGCGTTGGATGCGGTGGAGATCATGAATGTGGCCACGAACTATCTCCGCGAGCACCTGCAGAACACGCATCGCATGCACTACGTGATTCTGGACGGCGGAGAAGCGCCGAACGTCGTCCCGGACCGGGCCTGCGTGTGGTATTTCCTCCGCGATTCGGACGAAAGGCTGCCCAACGTGTACGCGCGGGTTCTGGACTGCGCCAAGGGGGCGGCCCTGGCCACAGGCACCACGCTCGCCGAGGTGCGCGTGCTGGCCGCGGCCCACCAATCGCATCACAACAAGGCCCTGGCCGAGTTGATGCAGAAGAACATCGAGTTGATCGGCATGCCGCAGTGGACGGAGGAGGAGCACGCCTTCGCGCGCGCCCTGCAGAAGGAAGTGGGCGCCGCGGAGAAGGGCATGCCCACCACGATCGGGAAGATCAAGGAACCGCCGAAGGTGTTCACCGGCGGGGCGTCTTCGGACCATGGCGACGTGACGCTGGTGGTGCCCACGGCCACGATCCGTTTTCCGGGCGCCGCCAGCGGGGCCATCGGCCATCACTGGTCCATGGTCGCCTGCGGCCAGGGCTCGACGGCCTGGAAGGGCCTCAATGCCGGGGCCAAGGTCATGGCGACCACAGCCGTCGATGTGCTCACCAATCCCGCGGCCCTGAAGACCATTCGGGCCGAGTTCGAGCAGTACATCAAGAAGCACCCCTTCAAGTCGTTCCTCCCGGCCGAGGCCCAGCCGCCCTTGGACCTGAACGAGAAGCTGATGAAGCAGTATCGCCCCTTGATGGAGGCCTTCTACGTGGAGCCGTGAGTCTGCCGGTTCAGGCGATCCTCGGAATCCGAAACACTCGGGGGCTGCCCGAGGCGCAGCGGAGCCGTGCCGCGTTCAGCGCTGGCTGCGGCGGAAGAGGCCACGGCCGGGGGACTGCGTCACGGGCGCAAGCAGCGGCCGCAGGACCTTCTCCAGCACGTCGGCCTGGCGCATCATGCCCAGATCCGAGGGGTGCGAGCCGTCGGTCGCGCCTTCGTTGTCGTCGCCCAGCAGGTGCTCGCCCGGTACGTAGGACAGGCCTTTGACCCCTGCGGCGACAAGGTTCGCGTAGGCGGCGCGAAGCGCGGCGTGGTTGCCCTCGTGCCGCTTGCGGCGATCTTCCAGCAGCCAGGCGTTGGTGAAGCTGCGATCTTCGACCAAGACGATCGGCGTGTCAGGCCGGGCCTGGCGGAGCTGGCGCACGAGGGGTTCGGCGCGCTGGGTCACGGTCGCGGCGTCCATGTTGGGCAAGCAGTCGATGACATAGACGGACGGGTCCAGTTCGGCCAGCAGGGCCCCGACTTCGGCTTCCATGCGGCCGTTGCCGGAGAAGCCCAGGTTGATCGTCGGCCGATCCAGGCGCCGGCCGAGGATGGCCGGAAAGGCCATGCCGGGGCGCGAGGCACAAGCCCCGTGCAGGATCGAAGTGCCGTAGAAGACCATCGGCTTGCTGCGCAGGGGCAGGAATTGGAACGCGGCCGAAGGCTCCACGCCGATTTCCATTTCCTCCACGCCGTTGTACAGCGGGAGGTAGATCGTGTAGGCGCGCGAACCGGCGTCGATCTTCTCGGCCAGCTTGGCCTTGACGGCGACGTCGGTCGGTTTGCTCACGCCCAGCCAGCGCCAGCGGCCCTGCGGGTCCTGGGCGTAGAGATCCATGCCGCTGACCCCAGTGGCCGGCATGTGCGGCAGGGCGATTTTGGTCGAGGAGAGCTTGTAACGCACGCTGATGGAAGGGGAATCGGTGGTGAAGCGCACGCACATCCCGGCCGAGTTCCGGCTGAGGCTCCAGACGGCGTCGCGCACGACCCCCTTGGCCTTGGCCGGGAAGCGGTCGAAGTAGCGTTCGGTGTCGTTCCAGCCGCGGCCTTCGACGCCCCACTTGCGCACGTCGTACCAGTTCCCATCCTTGTCGCGTTGCGGCTGGGGTTGGCTGGTTTCCGCGGCCCACGCGCCGCGCAGCCATCCCAGGCTGGCCCAGGCCGCTGCCGAGGAAGCGAGGAAGGAACGTCGGTTGATGGTCAAGCGGGTCATCGCAGCGGCTCCGTCAAGGGAAGGTGGGGTCAAGTGAAGGTGGGACTGTCTGGCGGCGATTATAGCCGGCCGGCAAAGCGGGGGAAATGCAGGGCGCCAGGAGGGGCACATTCCCGTGTCTCGCTTTGCCCCTTGCCCCTTTGCCCCTTTGCCCCTCTGTCCCTATTCCTGCATCGCCGCAGCGGTCAAGGCGATTCCGGCCAGAGTGAGATGCGGAATGTGCTGCACGTCCGATCCCAGAAGGGCGGCCACGGCCGGGCCTCCGCCGCCGGTGAGGAAGGTCTGCACGGCCCCGCCCAAGCGCTCGGCTTGTCGGGCCATCAGTTCGCGAATCGTGCCTACCGCGCCCCAATACAGCCCCGCGCGCATGGCCTCGGTGGTGATCGCGCCGATGGGCTCGGGCGGCGCGATCAGCTCGGCCATTTCGATCAAGGGGAGCAGGTCGGTGAAGGTATGCAGGGCCTGGGCCGACATGGTCAGTCCGGGGGCAATGGCGCCGCCCAGGAACACGCCTTCGCGGGAGATGGCGTCCACGGTGATGGCCGAGCCGATGTCCACGACCACGGCCGGCCGCCCCGGATCGCGCAAGCGGTTCACAGCCACGGCATCCACGAGGCGATCCACGCCGACCATGTCCGGCCGGTTCAGGCCCACGACCAGCGGCAGATCGCCGGAGGCCAGGAGCGTGATGGGCGCGTCGGGCTGCTCCGAGCGGATCCAATCGATCAAACGCGATGCGGTGGGCCGGTTGACGCTGCTGATCCACCACGACGCGCGACGCGGGCCCGTGTCTGAAAGCCACTGTCCAATCTGCGGGAAATCGGCCGCCTCGCCGGCGACGGAGAGGGTGCCTGCCGGGGTTGGCAAGCCCTGAGCGACGATCGGCTCGAAGCGTCCCAGTTTGACGCGGCGGTTGCCCACGTCGGCGGCGATCAGCGGATAGAAATCAGCGACGGACATGGCAAGAGAGGCACAAAGCCGCAGGTGGGCGGCACTCCCAGACCTCGTTCCCCAAGCTCCGACTCGGAATCGCACTTGCGCAAAGCACGGCGGCGTCAGGGGCGCGAGCTCACTTCGCCGCAGCGTTCGGATCGCCGGCCAGAAGCCGCGCCACGGCATAGATCAACTGGTTGAGCCCCAGCCCGGTGACGGCGGAAATCAACAGGACCTCGCCCTGCAGGCTTTCGGCCAGGCGCCGCCGGACTTCTTCGGCTTCGGGCAGGTCGGCTTTGGTTACAGTAACGATCTCCGGGCGCTGGCACAACTGGGGATCGTACCTGTGCAGTTCATCGCGGATGGCGCGATAGTTGGTCAGGGGATCGGTCCCATCGGTGGGTTGCGGTTCGACCAGGTGCACCAGGATGCCGGCGCGCTGCACGTGCCGCAGGAACTCGTGCCCCAGGCCGTGGCCGGCGTGGGCCCCTTCGATCAGTCCCGGAATGTCGGCCAGGGTGAAGGCGCGGTCCTGGTCGATCTGCACGCGGCCGAGATTGGGGTATTTCGTGGTGAAGGGATAGGGGGCGATTTCCGGCCGAGCGCGCGACAGCCGGCTGAGCAGCGTGCTCTTACCGGCGTTGGGCTTGCCGATCAGGCCCACGTCGGCAATCACCTTCAGTTCCAGGCGGATGAGGCGCGATTCCCCCTCGCCGCCAGGCGTCGCTTCGCGCGGGGCGCGATTGGTGGAGGACTTGAAGCGCGCGTTGCCTTTGCCCCCTTTGCCCCCTTGGGCCACGACTGCCTGATCGCCGGGATGCGAGAGATCCTTGAGCACGAAGCCACCCTGAACGTCGTAGATGATCGTCCCCGGGGGCACAAGCAGGACCAGATCTTCGGCCGAGGCGCCGTGACGATTGGCGCCAGTGCCGGAGTTGCCGGAGGTGGCCTTCCACTGCTTGCGGTGGGTCAGGGGAAAGAGGCTGTCGACGCCTTCCTGGGCCAGCAGGATCACGGAGCCGCCATCGCCGCCGTCGCCGCCGTCGGGTCCGCCGCGCGGGACATATTTCTCGCGACGAAAGCTGACGAACCCGTTGCCGCCGCGGCCTGCCTGCACCTGAATTTCGACACGGTCGACGAACATCGAAGAGCCTGGAGAGCCCGCTTCGAGGCTCCGCCGATGGGGCTCGGTTCGCGGCTATGAAGGTAAAAGAGGCGTGCTACAGGGCGGTGACGACACTCACGCGGCGTCCGCCACGGTCGAACTTCACGTAGCCGTCGATGAGGGCAAACAGGGTGAAATCACTGCCGGTGCCGACGCCCGTGCCGGGATGGAACTTGGTGCCCACCTGGCGAATCAGGATATTGCCGGCCTGGACGAACTGGCCCCCGAAACGCTTGACGCCGCGCCGCTGGGCATTGGAATCACGACCGTTGCGGCTGGAGCCCTGACCTTTTTTATGTGCCATAATGCCATCCTCACTCACTCTGCGATGCACGCGGCCACCACACGGGGTGACGGGCGGCGATACAGAACTGGTTGATTTGCTGGGAGTTATCGATCTTCGCTGGGCTGTCGGCTCCGGGTCATCCGCCGGTTGCGCGAAGGGCCGGCACAGGACGGCCCCCCTCCGGTCGGCAGCCGGCCTGGGTTCCCAGGCACTACGGGCCCCGAGAATCTGCCCCGCGCACGTTCGTGGCATGCATGCCCAGCGAGGCTTGCTGCCGCACCGCAGCACGAAAGGCAGACCCCCCGCCGCGACGGAGGGGATCCGGCGGCAGCGAGAATCATAAGTCTAGCGGTACACCCAGTCGTAGTCAACCTTGCCGGGCATGCCGTAGCGGATTTCTCGCTCGTTGACGAAGAACTCGTCGCCGGGACGCCAGAAATTGATGCGCAGCGTCTTTTTGGCCAGGCGCCGCCCTGTCCCCACCGGATCGCCGGGCTTCACGGCCCCAGCCTGATCCTCCCACTGGTAGGCGTTGGTGAGCCCTTGCAGGTAGATCTCGAAGTGGTCGATCCGCGGATCGATCCCGTCCCAAGTTGCGACGCCCCACAAGGTTTCTCCAACCCCAATCTCGCGGCACATCTCCACCGTATTGAGCAGTTTGCGATTGGCGTCCTCGCGGTTCTCGATGATCGGCACCGCCAGCGGGATCACCCGCTCGGGGTAGACGAATTTGAATTCAGGGCTCTCGATGACGAACTCGGGAACGAAGCGCACCGGTTTGTCCACGTACTCGATGCTGTATGTACCATCGTCCTGTTTCACCGGATGCAGGGCCTTGCCCGGGTTAGTGACCGTGTAGACCATGTAGTACACGCGGGTCTGCTTCATCTTGCCGCCGGGTTGCGGGATATCAACGTTCACGATCCGCAACGGCTTGAACTGGAAATCCAGGTACCAGACGTCGCGGCGGAACGTCTGCTCTTTGGCCCAATCGAATTTCGGATCGACGGCCAGCAGTTCCACCACATCGTGCGTGGCGTGGGTGTCCTTGACCTCGGGGGTGGTGTCGATGGGCTTCATTACGCCCGGTGCGAGCTTGCGAAAAGGCCCTGTGGGCTGAGCGGCGGCCGCCTTTTCGTTCTGAGCGGCGCTCCAGCTACAGACGGTCCAGAGCAGGCCGATGGCCAGACAAGTCCCCAAGCGCAGTAGGCGAGGCATGCCCAGAGTCTCTCGTGCGAGGATAGAAGACAAGCGGATGAGCGGCGACTGAAACCTGCACAATTCGCCCCTCTTATCTATTTAGTATAGTTGCCCAGAGAAAGGAGCGTCAAGCTTTATCTAACCCCCTTACGGGATGGGCGACTTGCGTGGTCCTGGGCCGAACTTGTGCTGGCCAGCCCTGACTCCTACAATCCGTCCCTCATGCAGGCGCCGCAGCGGAACGTGCAACCATCGATCCCCCCGAAAGTGCCCGATTGGGCCGGCCCGGCTCCCGTCGTGCCGGTCGCGCCCTGCGCCGGCTGGAAAGGCCTGGCGCTGTTGGCCGGGCTGGCCTTGGGGTTGCGCCTGGCGGTCGTGTTTCTGCTCTGGTCGCAGCAGGATCGGCCCTTGGCTTACGAGCATGGGCGGATCGCCGAGAACCTGTTGGCCGGGCGCGGATTCAGCATTGAATTCCTGGGCGTGGAAGGGCCCACCTCGCAGCAAGCCCCCTTCTATCCCCTGCTGCTGGTTCCTTTCTATGCGATCCTGGGGCCGGGCAGCCCCGCGGCCATCTTGGCCGTGCAGGTGCTGCAATGCCTGGCCGGGACGCTGCTGGTCTTGGCGGTGGTCTGGCTGGCCTGGGCGCTGGTGCCCCAACGGCCGCAATGGGGCTGGCTGGCGGGCCTGGTGGCCGCCGTCTATCCCACGCACCTGTACATGGTCACGCATCTGCAGGTGGCGCTGTGGGCGGCGTTGGTTCTGACCGTGTTGCTGGCCCTGAGCGTGTCGAACTGGCGCGGCGATTCGTGGCGCGGCCCTGGTGTGGCCGGCATTCTGGCGGGACTGCTGTTGCTGATCGAGCCGATCCTGGGCCTGGCCTTGCCGATCGTGGCGGCCGTTTGGTGGCGCAACGCGCGGCGCAGCGAGCCAGGCTGCAGCGTGTATCAGGCCCTCAAATCGCCGCTGATTGTGGCGGCCGTGGCCGTCGTGTTGATCGCCCCCTGGATGGTGCGCAATCGCCTGGTGCATGGCCAATGGGTGTTCATCAAGTCCACGTTCGGCTATGCCTTCTGGCAGGGCAATCATCCTTTGAGCTGGGGCACGGACAAGATCCCCAAGGCCTCGGCCGAGACGATTCGCCGGCAGCACGACGGCACGTTGTCGGGCATGAACCGGGCCTTGTGGGAGGCTCGGCACGAGACGCTGTATATCGACGACGTGCTGTTGAAACCGAACGGTTATCGCGAGTTCCAGGGCCTGAGCGAGCCGCAGCGCAGCGCCCTGTTGGGGCGCCAGGCCTGGGCCGCGATTTGTGCCGATCCAAGCCACTACGGCCGGCTATGCCTCGCGCGGCTGCGCTACTTCCTGCTGTTCGATGAGACCAACCCCAAGGCGGCCAACCTGGTCTACCGGGTTTCGACCGTGGGCTGGCTGTTGCTGGCCGTGTTGGGTCTGATCGCATCGCGCGCCTGCTGGCGGCAGTTGTGGCCCAGTTATGCGGTCTTTGCGGTGGTGATGCTCTTCCACGCGGCGGTGATCGTGTCGGTCCGATTCCGTATTCCCGTGGAACCGCTGAGCTTTGTCTGGACGGCGGCGGGGTTGGACCTGATTCTCGCCGGGGCGCGGCGCATTCTGCATGCCGGAAGCTGGCGGACCAGCGCCACGGTCCCGGGTCCAGATCGCGGGGAGTCCTCGTCGGCGGCAGTTGCCGTGTGACCTCGCGGTCGCGCCACGGGTTGCGTTCGGGCAACACGGGGGACCGGAGCCGGCGGCCGAGCGATTGCCGCAAGGTCTTTTCTTTCAGCGGGTTAGGCCCTTCTGGCGATCCCGACGCGGTGCGTGCGCCAGCGTGGCACCGGCTTTGCTCTACCAGCCTTGCGATGCAATTCCTCTCGCAGTCCCCCGGCACAGCAGCCCTGGTATGCACGCTCGCGAACTGACGGACCTGGCCGCAGTCCTTTCGACACACGGCCCGGTCTTGGCGCACCACGCCGGCCGATTGTCGCACGACGGCCTGGACCAGTACTGGACCGCTTCCAAGAGCCGTTTGGAGCGGTGGAGCCACTCGCTGAAGAGCCTGTTGGCCGCGGCCATTGCCGAGGACCGCCAGTGGTGTCGAACCCACTGGCCCACACTCCGCGCGGTGCTGGAAGAGATCCTCACCAGCGAGTTGCTGACGCGCGTCTGGACGGCCCTGGTCTGCGCGCACGATCGCCACCACGGCCACGAGGAAGGGGAGCCGGTCGTGCGGAGCGTGATGATCGGCCACCTGGAGGCGCGGCATCGCGTGCTGACGATGCTGGTCAATGGGCGCGGGATCGAGCCGCCCGAGGTCATGCGCCTGGAACACTTGCGACGCCGCACCGAACGCTGGGCGGACATGCTGGTGGGCTATTTGGGCGATCTGTACGACATCAGCGACCTGGCGATCGATCCGGAGCGGGCGCGCGACTTCACCCAGGACCTGCGTGCCCAGGCCAAGGCCGGTGGAACGGCGCACACCTGGTCGCTGGTCCAGGCTGGCGTGCGATCGGCGTTCCAGCAGGGGCTGAGCGATTCGAGCCCCAACGCCGATCTGAACGCGCGGATCGCCGGTTCGATCCTGAGCTGTTTTCCGGAGGACGTGTTCAACTCGCTGGGCCTGTTTCGCTCGCTGTGGTCGATGCGTCTGTCGCAGGTCACCAGCGATGCGCAGGGCATGATCGGCCTGCTGCTGGACTTGACGCCCAGTCCGCAGGTGACGGCCCCTCTTGAACGTTGGGCTGGCCGCTCACGCCCGCCGCGGATCTGAGGCCCTCCCAGGCCTCAGCGGCCTTCGCTATTTCGCCGCCAGCGTCAGTGACGTGCGCTGCGGCGCTCGTATGCGGCCAGGCGACGCTAGCCGCCTGTCTTACGCACATTCAAGCCTGATGAATGCAACACGCAACGCGTTGCATAGGGCGCTGCTTGCGCTGCAGCGTGCCTTGCGAGCAAAAGAGCTTGTTCGGCAGGGACTTGCGCCACCAAGTGGGATCGCAACCCGTCCCAGTCTTATGACCGGGTTGTTGCATCCATTCAGGGGCCGGCTGTCAGGCAGGTCGGCAACTCGGCTCCGCCAATCCCCAGATAGGCTGAGGCGGATGCGGCACGGGTGTGGGGGGCGAGTTGCTGCCGTTCTCTCCCGACGACTATCATGGGGAGGAACAAAACGAGCCTATTGATCTTCAGAAAAGGAATGCAACACGAGGGTGGCGTTAGCACGGCGAAACCGGGCTCCCGCTGGTCGCCCTCGTCGCATTGCCTATCTGAGGGGCAATAAGGGGCCATCTTCCATAAGCACTTGCTGAAGGGGGGCTAGTCATGACTGAAAAAGGCTGCGCGTGCCGTTGTTGGGGTTTGTCCCGAATGGTGCTTGCCGTGGTGGTGCTGACCGTGCTGGTGTTGCGCTGGCCCGGCACGTCGGACAAGGCCGCGCCGCCGATCCAAGACGCAGGCGCCGCCGGCGGTCAGGCTGACTGGTCGCAGTTCTCCGCCGCCACGAGCGGCACCTGGCAGATGCTCGATGCGTCGCTCGACATTCTCCAGGAGCCCAAAGAGGCCAGCCAGCCGGCCGATCGCCAGAAGCTCCTGGTGCGGAGCGTATCGGCACAGGCCCAGTTGCGGATCGTCGCCGTGCAACAGCGATGGAAGCGCGTGGAGCTTCTGGAGCAGGGCAAGGTCGTGGCCACGGGCTGGGTCGACGGCCAGCTCGTCAAGAGCGCACGCCTGGTGGCCAAGACCGATCCGTCGCAGCCCACCCTGTTCGACGAGCAGGGGCGCGACCTGCTGGGCCAGATCGTGCCTGGGGCCTTCAAGGACGACGTGACCCTGGAGAACGCCTTTCTGGTGTTCTCGATGTTCGGGGTGAAGATCGAGTTGGACGCGTCGGTGACGCCCGAGATGCGCAAGCAACACATCCAGGCCGTGACCTACGAGAACACCAGCCTGCGCGAGGCGCTGACGCAGTTCTGCGCCCAATATGGCCTGGAGTGGACCCTGGTGGACAAGCAGATCGTGGTGCGAAAGAAGTAGGCAGGAGTCTGGAAAAATGCCCTTGTCGAGGTGGCGTGGCGGTCGAGCATTGGTGTGCGGTGTCTGGAGTCTTGTGGTCTGCGCGGCCGGCATTGGCCTGCCTGTGGCTCAGGCCGTGGCCGGCGAAACGCAGCCGCTGGTCCTCGAATCCCCGCAGATCCGCGTGCAGGTGCAGCCGGACAGCGGCGTCTACGAGTTGACGGACAAACGGACGAAGGTCACCTGGTCGGGCGATCCGCGCCAGGCGCGCTTGGGATCGGCGACGCTGAAGGAAGGGGACAAATCGACCACGATCGGGTTGCAGGGCTTTCGGGCCGAACGGCGCGGGCCGGCGATCGTTCTGACCCAGACCTTGCCCGGCGACAATGCCAAGCCTTTGGTCGTGCGCCTGGAGATTCTCGGCGACGGCGAGACGGTCCAGATCGGCTGCACGTGCGACGACGCGCGATTGCAGCGCGTGCGCCTGTTGGACGGGGCCTTGTGGACAACCGACACCCAGCGCGGCAGCGTGCTGCTGCCCGTGCGCTTGGGAATGCTCATCCCAGCCGACAGCGGCAAGGCCTTTGGGCGGTCCTTCCCGACGTCGGGCTACGAAGGCTGCCATTGCCAGATGGTGGGACTGTGGAAATCCGATTCCGCGGCCCTGGTCACCTGGTCGGATGTGGAGGGCGTGTTCCACCTGCAGAGCGTGACGGAGAAGTGCCCGGTGCCGGGCGCGCGGCAGGTGTTGCTGCCGGGCCTGGAGTTGCCGGCCACGGCGGCGTTGCGCATTCGCTTGCTGGGCCAGGCCAGCTTTGGACAAGTGGGGCGCGCGTATCGCCAGGTGGCGCGAGAGCGTGGTCTGGTGGTCCCCTGGGAACAGAAGATCCGCGAGCTGCCGCGGCGCGAGTTGCTGCTGGGGGCATCGAACGTCAAGCTCTGGACCTGCCTCAACCGGCGCATGGACGAGGAGAGCCAGCGCGAAGAGTCGGTGCGCGTGGAGTGGACCTTCGACCAGGCGGCGCAGATCGCCGAGCACCTCAAACGCGACCTGCAACTGGATCGCGTGCTGTTCATTCTCGGGGGCTGGACCAACGGCGGCTACGACTGCCGCCATCCCGACATCCTGCCCGCCGCGCCTGAGTGCGGCGGCACCGAGGCCCTGGCCGACTGCGCGCGGCGCGTCCACGACCTGGGCTACATCCTGGGCCTGCACGACAACTACCAGGACATGTACCGCGACGCGGCGTCGTGGAGCGAGGACTGCCTGATGCAGGACCGGGCCGGCAAGCCGCGCAAGGGCGGGCGGTGGCTGGGCGGCCGGGCCTGGCTTACCTGTTCGCTCAAGGCGTTGGAGTTGGCGCGCCGGCCGCAGAACCTGCCCGACGTGTGCCGGCTGATCGCGCCGGAGGCCTATTTCATCGACACCACCTACGCCGTCGGCCTGCAGGAGTGTTTTCATCCCCAGCATCCGTTGACGCGCGCCGAGGACCTGCACTGGAAGCAGGAACTGTCGCGTTACGCGCGCGAGCTGTTCGGGATTTTTGGCTCCGAATGCGGGCGCGAATGGGCCATCCCCTGCTCGGATTTCTTCGAGGGGCTTTCGGGAGTCAGCGGCCGGCACTATCACGACGCGGAGCAACTGGAGCGCGTGGGCGCCCGGCCGCTGCCGATCTTCGAGATGATCTACCACGACTGCATCCAGGTCTACGGCAAGTATGGCTACCGCGCCGAAAAGGCCAACGCCTACGTGCTCTCTCACCTGCTGGCCGGCCGGCCGCTGCACTATCACCAGGTGCCGCCGGGCCTGTACTGGCAGCACACGGCCCAGCAGCGCACGCTGCCGATCCAGCCGAACACGGCGCAGGTGGAGGCGATCGGGCCGCGGCGAATCCGCATCCGCTACCCGTGGACCGTGCGCGGGCCGGTGGAAGGGGACTGGCGGATCCTGGTCCACTTCACCACCCCCAACGGCCGAATCCTGGCGCAGAACGACCACGCGCCCAAGCCGGGACTGTGGTCAACCGGGCAGGTCAGCACCGGACCGTTCGAGGTCAACCTGCCGGACTCCAAGACGCCGATCGACATCCGCGTGGGCCTGTTCCAGCCCAAGGCCGACCTGCGCGCGGTGCTGACCGGTCCCGACGATGGCGAGCGGCGTTACCTGGTCGGCCGTCTGCAGGTTCGCCCGGAGAGCCTGGTGTTCGAGGAGCCGCCGGCGGCGGACGCCGCCTCGCGCGACGGGCTGTTCGTGCGCGCCGACGACGGCTGGGCCGAGGGCCTGCATCCGCTGGACCGGTTCATGAAGAACACGCACGAGATCCTCGCGCCCGTGAATCGGCTGTCGGCGCAGATGCTGCTGACGGAGCACCAACTGCTGACGGCCGACGGGCTGGTGCGGCGGTCGGTGTTCGGCGACCAACGGATCGAGGTGGTGGCGAACCTGGGCGAGAAGGACTACACGTACCGCTCGCAGCGTTGGGGCGACGTGGTGCTGCCGCCCGACGGGTTCCTGGCTCACGGCCCGGAGTTCCTGGCCTTTCACGCGCGGGAATTCCAGGGGCGGCGTTACGAGCGTGCGCCGCTGTTCACGGTGTCGAGCCCGGACGGCGCGGCGCTGGAGCAAGCGGCGCGCGTGCGGATCTTTCACGGCTTTGGCGATCCGCGATTGACCTGGCAGGGCCGCGAGCTGGAAGTGAAGCGGGAACTGATCGTGCCGGCCAAGGGCGAGTGAGTCCGGCTGAGGTTGGCTTGAACACGTGTGTAAAGAGGAGAGAAGGTATTGGGTGTCAGAAAAGGAATGTCGTGGCTGTCCCGGCCGTTGCCCGGGAAAAC
>CALARR010000357.1 GCA_937889015.1 uncultured Planctomycetales bacterium
TCAAGCAGGCATGCTGGTGCAGGTATTCCACGTAGCTTCTTCGAGCCGCCGGGCTGCCCAGCACCAGTTCTTCCAGGCGCGCACGTTCCGCCTCGGTAAGCCGGTCCTCGATGACCGCGTCGCACAAAGCCAGAAGTTCTTCCTTCCAGTCGGGCGTCATGCTCATGATCGGGCCTCCAGGGCCGCGGAGCGGTTCACACAATCGAACAGCATACGCCGTGCCCGGCTCAGGGCTCGATACACGGCCGCCACCGTGCGCCCCGATCGTTCCGCCAATTCCTCGATGGTGCATTCTTCGCTGTACCGCAGACGCACCAGCTCGCGACGGTCGTCGGGCAGCTTCTCAAGGCAGCCGGACAAGTGGTTCCAGCGCGCGTCGAGTTGCTCGCCGGCCACGGCCGACTCCCTGGCGACCGCCTCCAGAAAGGCGTCGCTGAACCGTACTCGCTGCCGGCTGCGACGCTTGCGCCAGGCCAGCACCTGGTGGAAGGCGACCGTGCACGCCCAGGCGGGGAAGTTGGTGCCGGGCTGGAACTTGTCGAACTCGCGCCACAACACCAGGTTGGTCTCCTGAATGACTTCCTCGGCGTCGCTCCAACGCGGCACCAGGCCCAGCACGTACAAGGCGATCCGCCGTTGATTCTCGCTCAACAGGCGCACGAAGACATCGGCCTGACGCGCAGCGTCGGTCGCATGGATGTCCGGAGGCGGCGTGCCTCGCGTCTGTTGGTCGTCGTGCATCGTGGTGACCTGTGTGGCCAAGAACCTATCCCAGGACCATCATAGCCAGGTCGAGCGGCCAGGCAGGACCGAGTTGCTGGCAGGTTCTAGGACTGGCTCTAAGAGGTATAGAGCCGATGCGGCAGCGAATGGACGGTGAATCCTCTCGATCTTGATCGGAATCGGCCGGGGAAGCGAGCCACAGCCCCCCCAGATCGGCGGAAAGCAGGGCGAGAGGCGCTCGCCTGTCGCGCATTTGGCGGTTGAAATGAACGAAAAGACGCCTGCGTATTGGCAGGCGGCGGCTATGATGGGAGTCGCAATAGTCACCCTTCACGAGGGTTGTCCCCAGGGTGCAGACGCCTCGTGAATGAATCTTCGGTAATCCCCGTTCCTGCAATGAAGGAGTCCTTCCATGGCGAGCCGCGTCCGGATGCTGGTTGTTCTTTCGTCGGCGATGGCGATCTTGGCGATCGCAGGTTCAGCTCCGGCGGCCGAGAAGTCCGTTCCGCCTGCTGCAGCTTCCCAGGCCAAGCCCGTGGCCCCGGTCACCGTGAATGTGACGGTCAATGTGCGCGTCAGCCACGACACGAACATTGATGTGCGGATCGAGGCGCCGGTCACGCCCGTGATCGGCTCGATTCAGATCCCCGATTTCGTGCAGAATCTCTTGACCGGGTTCCTCAAGCCATCGTCGCCGACGCAGCCCAAGCCGGCGTCCCCGTTGATCCCGACGTTGCCGCCCAGTTCAACCGCGAAGCCCGCAGCCAGTCCGGACAAGAAGTGAACGCTTGGCCCGTTGGGCCGACAACGCTGGCATGACAATCCGCTTGCCAGGGCGTTGCCCTGGCCTGGGAGACCGTCGGCCCCCAACGGGGCCGGTGCCCCCCTGACACACGGCCCTGATTCGCACGCTTTCCGCTTTCCGCTGTCCGCTTTCTCAATCCACCGGCCCGGGACGTACGATCCGCGGGGCGGTCTTGATCCGCGGCCGGATCGCGATCCAGTCCACGCCCTGGAACACCGGGTCGTCTTCGGCGCGGACTTCCTCGTCGCCGCGGTAAGGGCACATCGTGTCCACCCACACGGCTAGACGCTGCAGGCTCACCGGATCGACGCGCACCTCGTAGTGCTTGCCGCTGCTGCACAGGTCGATCAACCGGCTGCGGTAGGAGAGCCGCGTCATGGGCCGCGGCGTCTGGTAAGCGGCCGGGTCGATCTTGCCATACGCCTCGACCATCAGCGTGTCGGCGATGCCCCAGCCGGGCTGGGGTTTCTCGGGCTGCTCGTAGGGCTTGCCCCACGTCGGCCGGCCCGTGAGGATCATGTACGGCTCGTCAAAGTCCAAGAAGCCTGGCCGCGGCGTCAGGTCCAGCACCTTGCGCCCCTCGCCCTCACCCTCGTGGCACTTGCCGCAATAGGCGTCCAGCACGGGCCGCACGTAGCGCGGATAACTCACCGTGTCCTCGCCCCAGGAAGGCGGCGTGATGGCCTGCGGTGCGCGCGCAAAGACCATCCGCGCGTCGGGCAGCGGGGCCCGGCTGTGCGATTCGTGGCAACCCAGGCAGCCGCGATGCTCGCCCGGCATCAGGCTGGCAAAGCTCCGCATCGTTTGCAGCGCCAGACCGTTTTCGTCCAGCAACTGGAAGTGGACCGGCGTGCCGGCCGGCACGCGCAAGGCCACCGATCCGTCGGACTGGATGGGCACGGTGCCCAGCAGCCGCTTCACCCCCTCCGACTGCACGATCGACACGACCGGCCCGGTCGAAAGATAGGGCCGCTTGTGCCAGTAGGTGTAGGTCTTGTGGTCGATGCTCAGCACGCGCAGAAAACGCGCCTTGTCACGCAGCTCGGGCGGCGCATTCTGATAGACGTTGGCGCTGAACAGCACGCCGTCGGCCGGTCGCAAGCGTTCCTCGCGCGTCGGCCAGGCAATGCGGTCCGGCAGCACCGGTGGCCGAGGCCGCGGCCGCAGCGGCATGGCGTGAAATACGTTGTGGGCCCCTTCGTAGAGCAACTCCCGATTGCCTTCCAGGTCCATCAGGTACAGCAGGAACTTGGCATCCTTGTTGCCGCGCTGAGCCGAGACCAGGAAATCGCGGTCCGAGATCGGATAGGGAGAGAAATAGGCCGCGAACTGGCCCGCCGGCCGGTAGCCGGCCGATTCGACCGATTCTTCCGGCCCATCGCCCGACTCGGGCCATTTCAACTCGGTCGTGACCTTGGTCACGCCGTCGGGATAGTTGTAGCCGCGGTCCGGATCGACAATCCCAATGCAGCCGGCGAACCAATCGTGGTGCCCGCAACCGGTGAACATCACGCGCCGGCTGCCGGGGATGGCGCGCGCGTCCTTGAGCACGTCGGGCCAGACGCTCTGGTTGCCCCAGAAGGTGTTGACCTGGGTGCCGTCGGGATTGACGGTCCACAGGCCCTGGGCGCGCCACAGC
This sequence comes from uncultured Planctomycetales bacterium, assembly GCA_937889015.1. Classification (GTDB taxonomy): domain Bacteria; phylum Planctomycetota; class Planctomycetia; order Pirellulales; family Thermoguttaceae; genus CALARR01. The sequence continues at coordinate 3,168 of CALARR010000357.1, forward strand.
GGCTTGTCGGTATATTCCCAGCGCGTGTAGACCATGCGCCCGTCGTTCATCATCGACGGCAGGTAGTCCGGCTCGTTGTTGGCCGAGATCAGGTAAACGTTCTTCCCGTCCTCGTCGCAGCGAGCCAAGACGTAGGCGTTGGTCGGCGGCATGCAGCGCACGTAGGTGTGGCCGCGCGTCGTGGAGAAGACGATGTGCCCGTCGGGCAGGTAGATCGGGTCCAGGTCGTCGAAGATCCCGTCGGTCAACTGCACCAGGCCCGAGCCGTCGACGTTGATTTCGTAAAGGTGGAATGCCTTTTCGTTGTGCGGCTTGAAGCAGAACAGCACCTTCCGGGCGTCGTACGAAAGGTCGGGCCGCCAGAATGAGCCGTGCAGCGGCGTCTGGGGCATGAGTTGCCGCGGCTGCGCGTCGGGCCCGAGCCCTTCCAGGACCATCAGGCGCGCGCCCGGCACGGCCATGTAGCCCAGGCGGTGCCGGGTCTCATGGCGCCACTCCCTGCCCGCGGGAAAAGGCATGTCCACCAGCAACAATTTGTCGAAATCGACGGCCGGATTGCCAAAGACGATGCTCCGCTTGATCTGCCGGACCTGGAAATAGAGGTCCTCGCTCGGCTCGGCCAGCGCGGCCGCCTGCTCGTCAAGCTTGGCCAGCTCGGCCAACTGGGCTTTGAAGTCCACCTGCTGCGCGGCACTGCGGCCAAGGCGCTCGGCCAGGCGGCACGCGGCTTGAATCTCCTGCCGGATGCTCTCGGCCGTCGGTTTGCCGTCCACCTGGTGTAGCCAGTCGCGGCGCAGCGACTGGCGCGCCTCGTCGGCCGTAAGTTGGACAACCGGCGGCGTCTCGGGCTTGATGTACGGGGCCACGGCCTCCTGCAGGCGCGGCCGGAATTGCACGCGCCGGCCCGCGTCCAACGCCAGCGCGACCCACTGCGGCGCGAATTCGTCGAGCGCCGCGTCGGCCGTCATCTGCTGGAAGCGCGCCTGAAGGGCGTCGGCCTCCCTCCAACGCTGCCGATCCTCCGCCGACTGCTTTTCCCACTGCGATTCAGTCAGCGGCTTGTACTCCAAGAGCAGGTCCACAACGTGCGCGGCGATCCGCGGAAAATAGCCGGCCTCGGTCGCCAGGCACGGCTGCAGGTCCGACTCGGCGCACTGGCCGTACAGGTCGTATTCTTCGGGGAAATCCCGTTTCAGGCGGGTCAACACGGGCCCAGCCAGCCGCTTGTCGAGGCGCAGGCCATGCTGGCACACGTACCGGCGGCACCCGGCCAGCGTCTGGGCAAACGTGTCCTGCTTGACGTAGATCTTCGCCAGGTGCTCGGCCAGGGCCCGCGCGTCGCGATCGATTGTCGAGCGGCCGTTGAGGAACAGGGCCGTAATCTCGTCCGCCGTCAGCGCGGCCCGATAGATGCGCAGCTCGTCCATGGTCCCTTGAAAACACTCGTGGCCGTTGCTCGATCCGATGCAGGCCAGGGCATCGCCGCCGGCGCGCACGACGCCGGGCCGGGCCAGGTGGCCAATCTCCTCGCCGTCGAGGTAGACGCGCATGGTCCGGCCGTCGAACGTCGCGGCGCAGTGGTGCCAGCGCCCGTCGAGCACGGCCTGCGGATCAAGCGGCGCATCGCACTCGACGTAACCTTCGACGTTCAGGCCGAGCGAGAGGATGCGCCCGTCGTTCTGGAAGGAAAAAAGCAGGCGCTGGTCCTTGTCCTCCTTGCGGAAGATCTCACGGTAGCGGCTCAACTCGTCGGGTTGCACCCAGGCCGCGAAGGAGATGGCCGGAAGCGTGCCTAGCGGGGTGAGCGACTGCACCTGCAGCTTGTGCTCGCCCGAGAATCGGACGGCCTGGCCGAAGATGCCGTTGACGGTCTCCAGTCCGCGCGTGCCCGGGCCCACGGCCACGGCGCGCCAGTCGTTTCCGCTGGAATCGCGGCACTCGGCCGGCGCCAAGGCGTCGAAGTTCCAGTAGGCGATCAGCGGCTTGTCGATCGCCAGCGCGCGCGAAGTCTGCACGGGGGCCGGCGCGGCCGACCATGGTTGCGTGAAGACGCAAACGGACAGAAACATGCTCAGCATGGTCGTTCTACTCCTCACAGACTACGCGAAAACCCACGTTGTAAACAGGCTGGTAGGTGCGGTAGGCCAGACGCGACGCGGACCGAGCCAACACGGGCCGATCGCGCCAGGACCCGCCTCGCACCGACTTCTTCACGTCGGCCGCCAAGGTCGTGCGGTCGTCGTCCCGGTAGGGATAGGGCAGGTAGTCGGAGCGGGTCCATTCCCAGACGTTGCCGAGCATGTCGTGCAGGCCCCAGGCATTGGGCCCGTAGCGCCCGACGCCGTCGGAAACGAATCCGCCGTCATTGAATCGCGAATCCTTGGGGATCCAATCGTCGTACTTGCTGGATTTGACCAGCGGCACGCGATCCTTCTGGTACGGATGACATACATACTCCGACAATGTGGCGTCGGCCAGGTTGGCCCAGGGGCCAAAGTCGGTGTTGGTGTCGCCGAAAAAGAAGGGCGTGGACGTGCCGGCGCGGCATGCATATTCCCACTGGGCCTCGGTCGGCAGCGTGAAGCGCCGGCCGGTTCGGGCCGACAACCACTCGCAGAAGGCCATGGCGTCGGACCAGGACACGCGCACCACCGGCTGTTCTGGCCCGTCGACGTAGAACCCGCGCACGCCGAACTGCATGGCGAACCGCGCCTCGACCTTGCTTTGGTGCGACGGATCAAAGGCGGCGAACTGGCGGTTGGTCGTCTCGCACGTGGCCATCCAGAAGGGCCGGTCGATGCGCACGCGGCAAGCGGGCCGCTCGTCGGCCAGCCCGGCCGCATCGCCCATGACGAACTCGCCGGCCGGAATGCGCACCAGGTTCAGGGCGACCCCATCAGCCAGCGGCACCTCCTGGTGGATCGGACCGGCCGCCTGCTGCCGGCGCTGGGCCTCGTCGGGCCCGAAGGGCCAGTTGCGGCACGCGGGCATTGGGGCGTCGGCTGCCGGGGCCGGGATCGTCGGGGCCGGGTGGACGGCCAGGCGCGCCGGCTCCGAAACGGTCTCGGGATCGTCGTGCATGTTGGCGTACATGGCTCGCAGATCGCGCCGGCGCTGCGCCACTCGATCGACGCGCTCGTGCCCGGCGATCTCGTGCCAGGTGCCATGGTAGGGCGCATTCAGGTCGACCCACGTGATAAGCCGGTCCCGGGCCTCCTCGTCGAGTTGCACCCCGTGGTGCCCGCGATTCAACAGTTGCACCAGCTCCGTCGAGTCGGCGTGGAACTCCATGGGTGTCAGCAGATGATAATCGCTTTCCAGTCCGGGGCGGCGCACGAAGCGGTGCAATTCCACATAGGAGGTAGAGAAGTGACCAGCGTCCTGGCGCCCGCTGTGATAGGCGCTGGCGTAGTCAGCGATCTGCTCTCGCCCGCGCAGATCGGCCGCGATGCGGCCATCTGGTCCCGTCCGGCCGTCATGGCAGCCGACGCAATAGGCGTCCAGCACGGGCTGCACCTCGCGCTGGAAAGTGAAGCCCCGCACCGGGCCGTGCCAGGGCGTGATCGTGGCCGGGCGAGCGTACATGGCTTGGGTTGGCCGGCTGGGCGGGGCCCCGTTCTGGCTCTCGTGGCAGCCGACGCACGACAGCACCTCGCCCGGCATGGCCGTGAACCAACTGCGCATCAACTGCAGGGCCTTGCCTTCGGCATCCAGCGGCTGCACGGCGATGGGCGTGTTGGCCGGTACGCGGAACAGGGCCGAGCCGTCTTCCTCGACCGGCACCGTGCCGAGCACGCGCTTGATGTCCCAGGGGCCCTCCATGCCGACGACCCCTTGCGGACCGCCCATCTTTGGGAACAGATAGTGGTAGCTGAACAGTCGCAGATTCTTGACGGTTCCGCGCGGGATACCCTTCAGCCCGTCGCCAGCGTAGATGTCGGACAGGTAGACCAGGCCGTCGTTTCGGGCCAGGTCCACGCGGTCGGGAATGAGCGGCGGCCGAGGGCTTTTGCGCAGCGGCACCGGTTCCATCAGTGCGACGCCGTCCTGCTCGTGCAGGAGCACCAGGTTGTCGAACACGTCGGCCAGGTAGATGCCCCACGACGACTTGGGCGTGGGCTGTGCGGCGACGAGGAAGTACTTCTCGCTCAGCGGGAAGGGGTGCAGGAACTTGGGCCATGAGTTGTCGACCAGTTGATCCTCGATCTTCGGTTCGACCTTGCGCCCCCGTCCTGGAATCCGCTGGAGCACGCCTTCCGCCTCGCGCCGGCCAAGGGCCGGATCGAACAGGACCAGTTCGCCCATGCGCGGCACGCCGTGGTGCCCGCCCACGATGCCCACGAATTTCGTCGGGTGGCCGGGGATCGGCCGGGCGTAGAACAACGAGTTGGGCCAGTACGAGTTGCTGCCGTAGTATTCCATCTGCCCGGTGCCGTCCGGGTTCATCTGGAACAGGACGCGCGTGTGGGCGTGCGGCGTGTCGGTGTATTCCCAGCGGAGGTACATGACGCGCCCGTTGGCCAGCGGCGTGGGACACCAGTTGTGCTCCTGGTCGAAACACAACTGGCGGATCTGCGTGCCGTCGGCGTTCATCCCAAACAGGTTCGCCACGCGCGTGCTGCCGTTTACGCAGGGCACGGCCACCATCGGGGCCGTGGAGCAGAACAGGATCCGCCCATCGGGCAGGTAACAGGCGTCGTAGTTGTCCACGTCATCCTGGTCGCCGGGCGTCACCTGGCGCAGGCCGGTGCCGTCGGTCCGGATCTCGAAGATCTGCCAGCACTGGTGCCTGCCGATCGAGGAGAACAACAACCGGTCGGCGTCGAAGTGCAGATCGACGTCGCCCACGAAGTAGGGCCCGTCGGGCCGGTAGAGCTTCGTCAACGTCGGCCGGCCGCGCAGCGAGGCCAGCACGTCGATCTCGTCGTCGAACTTGTCGCGCGGCAGCACGCAGTTGCTCTGCCAGTTCTGCGGCAGGCCCAAACGCGGCGTCTTCGCCCCGCGACGCACGACCAGCAGGCGGTCGAAGTCCAGAAGCGGATTGGCCAGGGCCACCTCGCGCTGCAGCCGGGCAGCGGCCAGGTAGATTGCCAGGAACCGCTCCCATCGGGCACGCTGGTCCGGCTCGGAGTTGAGCCGGCGCGCGTCGTCGGCCATCTTCAGGGCCGCCGCACGCTGCTCGTCCAGCATGCCTGACGCCGCATCCGGCATGGTGCGGTAGTCGTCGATCCACTCCACCGTGCGATGGAGCATCGATTGCAGGCGGTCCGGGGCCAGGTCGAGCACGGCCGGCTTGCGGCCCGGCGCGGTCAGGCGGGCGACCCAGGGCGTGTTGGGCGCCGTGACCGGTTCGACGGCCAATTCGTTGTTGGCGCCCTCGCCCGACAGTTCGCCGGCTGCCAGCACCTGGGCCTTCAGCTCCGGGTCCAGCAGCAGCGGCAACTCGGGCACGAGGTGCGCCGAAGCAATGTCCGAGTCCGGAGTCGCGGCCGGGGCCGATTTCTGCATGCGGCGCGCGGCCGGACGATCCAAACGCCAATCCGGCGGAAAGGCGGCCGACGATTCCAGCCGGATCGCGCAGATGTGCGGCATGCAGGAACCCGGGCAGACGAGCTTCAGGGTGTGCCGGCCGGAAGTGACGTGCAACGTGCACTGAGGCTCCCAGCGCGCGGTCTTGGTCTGCCAGTCGCCCGTGACGCTCGCAAAACCCTGGTGCACGCGCTGGCCGTCGAGGTAGATGTCGACCGGGCGCGAGGTCTTGGCCGCGTAGAGGGCCACCAGCGTGTAGTCGGCCGTGACCGGGAAGTCGATGTCGTATTCCGCCTGGTTCGGTTGTTGGCCCGCATTCCAGATGCAGGCATACGCATCGGCGTAGGATTGGCCACGCTGGCTGACGCGCACGTTGCCCCGCTCGAACCAGTCTGCGCGGATCGTGAAACTGCCGGCCAAGGCCGCCGATGCGTTGCCGCCTGCGACGGTGACGGCCAGCACACACGCCAGACGTCTGAGGTGATGTCGCATATTCATCGTGATCTCTCCGTCACGCCGCTAATCTCTTTGCGTGACCTGTTCTGGCCGGTCGAGCCGGTACTGGTAGTCGGGCCACAAGGGGCAGTTCAAGTCGATCCAGCACTTCAGGGCGCGCATCTCGTCGGTCGACAGGCGCACGTCGTGGTGCCCCTGGTCCAGCACCTGCCAGAGCTTGCTCTGCAAGGTGCCAAAACTCAGCGGTTCGGCCTTCGCGTGGCGGAGCTTATAGCGCCAATCGAAGTAATGCACCCATCCGCCGGCGATCAGCGTGCGGTACGAGGCGGGCACCCGGTCGCTATCCAGCGTGCCGGCCAGGTTCAGGCCGTGCTTGTCATTGGCGTCGTGGCACCGCACGCAATGCCGATCCAGCACCGGCTGCACCACCTTTTGGTAGGCAAACGCCGCGCTACCCCACGGCTCGGGCTGCAGTCGCCGCGGGGCGTTCAGCAAGGCCATGCCTGGGCGTGCAGGGGCCGCGTGCTGCCGGTTCTCGTGGCAGCCGATGCAGCTCCGCTGCTCGCCCGGCTGCAACTGCACCACGCTCCGCATCCGCTGCAACTCGTTGTAGTTCTCGTCCAGCAGTTCGAAATACAGCACCTTGCCCGCCGGCGCGTAGAAACTGGCCGATCCGTCGGCCTCGATCGGCACGATCCCCAGCGAGGCCTTGGCCACATAGCTTGGCCAGCCGAACGGTCCGTTGACCTTGTGGATCGGCGTGGCGTAAAAGTCGGTAAAGGGCGGATGATCCTTGCGGTACTCGCCATTGGGCAACTGGTCGAGCCCCGAGCGCACCTCCTGGCACACGCGCAGGTACTTGGCCTTACCCCGCTGCACCTGCGGCTGAAGCCCCTCGTACACGTCGGCCAGCGTGAATTGGCCCACATCCTCCTTCACGGCCACCGCCTCGTGAGAGCGGAGCACCGGCGGCACGGACTGCGGCTGCAAGGGCGTGGGGCACATGCTGCCCACCGCCGGGTCCAGGTACAACAGCTCCCGGTTCCCCCAGCGGTCGATCACGTACAGCCCGAACCGCTCGGCCGGCGCATGGCTGACCAGGAAGTAGTCGCGGCTGACGGGAGTTGGATCTCGAAAACACTCCTGCCGGGCCCAACTCATGTTGTAATGCGGCGTCACGTCGGGCGTGATGTTGGTCACGGCCTGCGGCTCGAACGGCCCGCGGCTCAGGTCCACCAGGCCGATCGGCCCGTTCAGATCGCCGCCGTGCGAGATGAGCGTGCAGGAAATCTCGCGCGTGCTCGGCACCTCGTGGCCATTCATGTAGCAGTTGGGCGTGTTGTTGCCGAAGACCAGTTCCGGATGTGTGCCGTCAGGCCGGATGGCCCACAGCGTGTGGCCGAAGTCGGCCCCCTTGTCCTGGTACTCCGAGCGGGTCCAAATGATCCGCCCATCGCGCATCACGGTCGGGGCCCATTCGCTGAGATTAGCGAACGACAGCGGCCGGATGCTCTCCTCGTCGCCGCCGTCCATGCGGAACAACACGAAGGCCTGGGGACGCCAGCACAGGAACCGGCACTTGCAGCGCGTGGAGATGAAGGCCAGTCCGCCGTCGGGCAACGGGCAGGGATAGTAGTCGTGGAACGGCCCGTCGGTCATCTGTCGCAGGCCCTGGCCGTCGGCGCCGACCTGCATCAGGTGCCAATACACGTCGTGCCCTTCCTGCGCGGATCTTTCCGGGCGGAAGGCGAAGTAGACCTGCCGGCCCGCGAAGTCGGCCTTGGGGTCGCGCGCGATGCCGGCGCTAGCGTCGAACAGCGTGGTCAACCGGGCCGCCTGCGGATCGAGCCGGTCGCCGGCCCGGGGAATCTCCAACACGCACACCCCGCCGCCGGAGACGAACTGCGAATCGAGGATGTCGCTGTAGTTGTGCGACGGCCGGTAGGGATGCCGCTTGACAAACAGGATCTTCGCCAGCCCTGCCAGGTCCGGGTCGCGGAGCATGGCCGCGCGCTTGGCCCGGCGTGCGGCTAAGTACAACGATTCGGCGGCCTGCGCGTCGGCCGGTTGTGAGGAACGCAGCGTGGCGGCTTGCTGCCGCAGGTCGGCCACTTCAGCCCGTCCGGCTGTCACGTCGAGCCCTTTGGCCGCCAATCGCGAGAGCATTTCGTCCAACTGCACCAGGGTTCGCTCCAGCGGACTCAGTCTGGCGATCCGCGCCCAGTAGGGCTCGCCGCCGGGCAGGGCCGGCCGGTCGGTCACCAGCGGCGAAAGATGATCTTCCTTCGACATCCGCTGCCACGTGTGTTGCTCGCAAAGGAACGCATAACGCAGCAGCTCCTCCCAACTCGGCGACTCCGACAACTCATACGGTGGCGTGTAGGGGGGCTGCTTGCGTGCCAGCGCAAGGGGCTTGCCAGCCACGACCGTGGCCTGCACCTGGCTCACCGTCTGCCACGAGCGGCCGTCGAGCGACAGTTGCACCTCGACGCTGGTCGGAAGGCGGTCGCGATAGCGTCCCTCGCGATCGCGCGAAAAGACGACCTTGGCCACGCGCGCCGGTTGCGGCAGTTCGATCTGGGCCCATTCTGGCCCCTTGCCGGCCGCGATCCAACTGCACGGATTGCCGTAGTGGCCGTCGTTGAGGTGCTCGATCTTGTGGATCGTGTAGCCCTTCAGGCACGACGAGGCGCCGGCCTTGGCGCCGCGCGACGCCAGGGCCAGGTTGTCTTTGCTCCCCTCGGCGTAGACCTCCAACTCGTCCAAGCAAGCCTGATTGGCGCTGGTGGCCTTGATCACCAGGCGCATGAAGCGCGCCTCCTGGGGCGCGAACGAAAGCTCGTTGGCCGCCTCGGGCCGGAATTCGGTGCCGCACGCCGTGCCCAACGTCAGGCCGAGCGCGCCCAGAGTCGTCAGGATCAGGCTCACGCCCAAGGGCATCCGAAAATGTCTCATGGTCTTGCTCCAACGAGGCCTCACTGCACCTCTGGCATGCCTACCGTCTGACCGAGCAACTGCCGGGCCTGGCCGTCGGGGTCATACACGCCGTAAAACACGGCATTCAAATCGATCCAGGCGGCCAGGCGGCGGACCTCGCCGTCCGACAGCCGCACCTCATAGTGCCCGGGGCGCTCGCACAAGAGCTTCATCAGGCGGCTGCCGCGCGCACTGAATTGCCCGCCCGGCGGCGTGACCTGAATCTGGTTCCGCTGCACGAACCGCGGCACCAGGGCCTGCGGCAGCCAGTCCTCGCGTTTGGACAGGTTGCGCCAGTCCTCAGGCAGCCGGCACAGCGACCAGTAGGATTTGGTGAACCCGTTCTCCGGCGCGGCGCTCAGGTCGACCTTGCCTTCGGTCTTCGCGTCACCGTGGCAGCGCACGCAGTGCCGGTCGAGGACCGGCTGCACCATCTCCACGAAGGCGAACGGCCGGCCGCCCAACTCGCCCGGTTTGAGCTCCGACGCCGGCCGGCCTAGGGCCAGCAGCTTGCCGGATGGCGGAGCGGCGCTCCGCGCTTCGTGGCAGCCGATGCACGCCGTGCGCTCGCCCGGCTGCACGTAGGTCGTGGAACGCATCGTCTGCCGGGCAAAACCTTGCGCATCCAGGGCCTGAAACAGCACCGGCCGGCCCGCCGGCAGCCGGAAGCGAGCCGAGCCGTCGGCCTCGACCGGCACCGTGCCCAGGATCGCACGCGCGTTCTCCTCGCCGGCCAGGCCGATCCGCGGCTGGTTGGCCACGTAGGTCGTCTTGGGGAAGATTTGCACCACGCGTAGCTCCCGGATCGCGCCCCGCGGCACGTTGTCCAAGCCCTGGTACACATCCGACACGATCATCTCGCCCACCGGCTCCGCACCGGGCGCGATCGTATCGTGCAAGACGGGCGGCGCCGGACGCGCGGCCAACGGGATGGGCGTCGTGGTGCTGATCTGCCGGTCGCGATAGAGCAACTCGCGATTTTCGGCCGCATCGAGCAGGTAGATCCCGAGGGCATTGTCGGGATTGGGATTCTTCGGATGCTCGCCTTGGAACCGCAAACGCTCCGCGCTGTAGGACACCAGGAAATACCGCTCCGACAGCGGCCAGGCCGACTCGTAGTACTCGGGAACCGGCCCCTTTTCCGCCTCCGGGAAGGGGCCCGGCGTGATCCGCGTGATGGCCGACTGGTCGTTGGCGTCTACCGACGGGTCCAGCACGCACACCGGCCCGCCCGTGATCGCGTGATGAGCCGAAGCCACGAACACGATCTTGTTGCTGTGGGGAATCGGCTTGGCCTGGAACGTGCAATGCGGCTTGGGCGCGGCATTGCCCCACACGGCCACGGGATTGGTCCCGTCGGGCCGCGCGGCCCACAGGTTCTGGTGCGTCACCGCGTCACGGTCGATGTAGTCCCACCGCGCGAACAGCACGTGGCCCGTGTTCGATACGGCCGGGAACCACTCGCTCACGTCGTTGAACGACAACCGCCGCGAATTGCACCCTGCGGCGTCCATGCGGTGCAGCGTGTAGCTGTGCCAGCGCTGGCTGTACTCGGGCCCGAAACAGCGCGAATAGCCCTGCCGCCGCGTGGAACAGAACACAATGCCCCCGCCCGGCAGGTACTCGGGCATCATGTCGTCATACGGCCCTTGCGTCAGCTGCCGCAAGCCGCTGCCGTCAACGCCGATCTCGTAGATGTGGAAGTAGGCTTCGTCGCCTCCCAACTCGTTGATCGGCAATTCATGCGGCTGGTAGGATTTCTCGGGCAGGGCCACGAACGAGAACACGATCCGCCGCGCATCGTACGAGAGCCGCGGCTCCAGCACGCTCCCCGCGCGCAATTGGCCCCCCAGCACGTCGCGGCAGGCCAGCGCATAGCCCGGCTGCTCCAACACGTAGATCCCGCCGCCCGGCCGCTGGCGCCAGCCGAAGTACTGGGCCACCAGGTGGCTCCAACTGGGCGGCACGCGCTTGGTGACCAACAGCGGACCGAAATTCAACAGCCGGTTCGACAGGGCGATCTCGCGCTTTAGCAGGCGCGTCCGCAGGTAGAGCGATCGCCAAGCCTCGGCCGAGGCCGCGCGCCGCGGCTCGGCGGCGGCCGAAGCCGTACGCTGAGCCTGTCCCGAAGATCTCCCCTCGCGCGCTTGCGGGAGAGGGGCAGGGGGTGATGGCGCGTGGCCCTGGCTGCTGGCCCGCCTCTCATGGCCGCTGGCGCGCGCCTTCTCCTGAGCGCCCGGGCGAGGTCCGTCTTCCGACCTGCTTGAACTGCCCTGCAAACGGGCCAACTCCGCCGTCAACTCGGCCAGTCGCCGTGAAGCGGTGGCCCAAGGCCCTTCGTCCCCACGGCCGCTCAGATCGGCCAGCAGGTCGACCGCTTGTTGCAAATGACGGGCCGCGGGCCCTGCGTAGCTGCCCGGCTGGTCGTTGATCTGGTCGTCCCGCAGCCAGTCCTCCAAGGCCATGCGCAGCAGGGCCGGGTCGCACTGCCGGCCTCCGAGCGGTTCGCTCCGCGGCTGGATCGCGATCAGTTCGTCGGCCAACCGTTGCACGGCCTCCTCGGCCAGCGGATTGGGCTGCGGCTCGCCCCCCAACATCTCGTAGAACCAGCCGCCGGCGCCCTGCTTCTGGCCGAACGCGGCCGAGGCCCGGAATTCCTCGCCGTCCGCGTAGCGCACGATCGGGTCCCAGTGCGTGGTGTCGCAGGCGATCGCCTGGCGTTTATCGACGACGAATCGAATCCGGTCTCCGCGGCGCACGTCCAGGGTCAACTTGGGCTCCTGGCCGGCGGCGTCGCGCCCCTCGATCTCGGCGGCCCAGACCTCGCGGTCGTTGTGCCGCACGCTGGCCCGAATGCCGTCGCCGGCCAGGTGCAACTTGCAGACCCGGCCGGTGACCGTGACGCGCCCGTCACGAGGCGCCTCGAACCGTCGCACGCTGGGCGTCTCCTGGCCCGGATGGTGCCAGTCCCTGCCCACGCGCGTCCAGTCGGGCCCGGTCCAGAAGGTCGAGCCGTACCACTGCTTGTCACTGTACATCAGCCGGTTGAAGGCTGCGTCATCGCCGGCCCTGGTCGAAACGTCCTCGGGGCGCGCCGCTGCCGCAGCCGGGACGGAAGACGCGGCGGCCAGCATCGCGGCGACCACCACCAGACGACGGCACGCGCGATGGCCGGGATCGCGTCGCTTCGTGGCACCAGCGGGGGCAAGGGAAGGGCCCATTTACAGTCGCTCCATGGCGTTGCAGATGTGGCGTTGCATGCTGCCGCGCGCCGCAGCAGCGTCCTGCGATTGGATCGCAGTCAGGATCGCTTCGTGCTCCAGGATCGCCTGTTGCCGATACTCGATCCGATCCAGGTAGCGGCCCTGCAGCTCGGCCAACAGATCGGTCAAGGCGCTCATCAGCACGTGAAACACTGGATTGCCGGTGCTGCGCGCCAGTTCCTGGTGGAAGGTCGTGTCGTGCTCGGAGAACGCGGCCCGGCTGCGCACGTTGGCGTGCATACCAGCCACGGCGTCTGCGAGGGTCTGCAAGTTGCTGTCGTTACGATGGGCGGCGGCCAGTTCGGCCGTGCTGACCTCCAGCGAGAGGCGTACTTCCAGCAGATGCCGCACGTCCAAGTCGGCCTGGGCGCGCAGCAGAGGCGACAACATACCGAACAGGGCGGCCATGTCGAGCCGCTTGACGAAGATCCCGCGCCCGTGCTGGGCCTCGATGATCCCCAGCCCCTTCAACACGCTCAATGCCTCGCGCAGCGGCAGACGGCTGGCGCCGACCATCGTCACCAACTCGCGTTCCGAGGGCAGGCGGTCGCCGGCGTGGAGCTGGTTCTCGGCGATGTAGCGGATAAGGTTGTGAGCGACCGCCTCGACAAGCGTTTCGCGGCGAGGGGCACGGAGGGGAGGTGCAATGGCCACGTTCGGCTCCAACAGATATACTCATATGACCAGTTATGCTTCCTTTGTATCATGCGGGGGTTTGAAGTCAAGAGCGGACCAGCCAGGGACTTGGGGCCTCACGCCGTCATCTCCTAGCCAAATGAACGTATTGGGGGGACCTTGATCTTCTTGTCCACCCGCCAATAGACTAGCGGTTTGCCGCAGGGATGCCTGGGCACCAAGTCTTTTCTGGGCTGTGGGTTAGCGATAGGGCGGCGATGGATCTAGCCTTTACACCTCGTGCACGGATCGCAGTCATTCAGGCCGGACACGATCCCTTATTGTCCGAGGCGGTGTCGGCCGAAGTGTCGGCCGGGGCGCCCTGGGCCCGCATTGCCAAGGCCTTTGCGGCGTCCCAAGCAGAGGGCCTTTTTCTCCTGGCCGCCCAACGCTTCGAGGGCCTGCTCCCGCCCGCCATGATCTATTGGCGGGATTTCGCTGGCCGATACCTGACCGAACTCTGTCACACCCCCGAAGGCGCGGGAACGGAACCGGCCCCCATCGCGCCGCCGGATGCTACGGATCTCGACGTGCTGGTGCTCAACGCCCCACCCATGCAAGGTGCGGAGTATCTCAACTCCGAGGCGCTGTCCCATGTCTGGTCCGATCTGGACGAGTGGACGCGCTGCGAGATTGCGCAGACCCCCGAGGGACTGGCCGGGTTCCTGAAGCGTCGGGCTCCGCTCTGGCACCAGGTGGGACGCGTTTGTTTCCACCTGGCCGAGAACCGCCGCGACGAACAGCAGCCGTTCGCCTTTCTGGCCACCTATGCCCCGGGCGTGGCGGCCAACGCGCGCGTCCAGTACCAGCCGCTCAGCCGGGCCCTGCGCGAATCGGCGGGAGCCAAGAATCACAAGGCTCTGGTACGGCTGCTCTCGCCCGTGCACCAGGCCTCGCAAAAGAGCGCCTTCGTGAAAGAGCTGATCGAGTCGGGCGATCTGTATCAGCCCTTGGCCTGGACTCCGCGCGAAGCCTATCGCTTCCTCAAGGAAGTGCCCTTGTTCGAGGAAAGCGGGATCGTGGTCCGCTTGCCCGACTGGTGGAAAAAGCGGCCGCGACCGCGCGTTGGAGTGACTATCGGCGAGCGGCAGACGGGCAAGTTCGGCGCGCAGGGCATGCTCGACTTCCAGATCGAAAAGGCCCTCGGCGACCAGCGGCTCACCGACGCCGAATGGCAGAGCCTGCTGGCCGCCGACGATGGGCTGGTTCTTTTGCGCGGTCAATGGGTCGAGGTCGATCGCCAGAAGCTCCAGGAAGCGCTGGACCACTGGAAACAGCTCGCCAAGCAGACACAGGACGGGCTCTCCTTTGCCGAGGGGATGCGGCTCTTGGCCGGCGCTCCGGCCGACTTGGCCCCCGACGACTCCAGCTCCGACGACCAGTTCCAGTGGTCCTTTGTCCGTGCCGGACAGTGGCTCGGCGACGTGTTGGCCAAGATGCGCTCGCCAGACGGGCTCGCGCAGGTTCGCACAGGCAGCGGACTCACCGCGACCTTGCGCAAGTATCAGGCGACGGGCGTCGGCTGGCTGTGGTTCCTCAGTGGCCTCGGTCTGGGCGCTTGCCTGGCCGACGACATGGGGCTGGGCAAAACGATCCAGGTGCTGGGCCTGCTGGTGGCCCTGAAGAACCAGGGGGCCACGCGGCCTTCACTGCTGGTGCTGCCCGCCTCGCTGCTGGCCAATTGGAAGGCCGAATTGGCGCGTTTTGCACCCGGGCTCTGTGCCCGCTTCGTACATCCTTCTCTGGCCTCCAAGGAGGAATTGGCCCTCTGGGCCAAGGCCGGCGACAAGACCTTCCGCGAAGTGGACCTGGTGGCGACCACCTACGGCATGTTGCTGCGGCAGAAGTGGCTCCTGGACGTACCCTGGAAGCTGGCCGTGCTGGACGAAGCCCAGGCCATCAAGAACCCCGAATCGCGGCAGACCAAGACGGTCAAACAACTCCGGGCGGAGGCGCGGATCGCCCTAACCGGTACGCCGGTGGAAAACCGTTTGGCGGACCTCTGGTCGTTGTTCGATTTTCTCTGCCCCGGCCTACTGGGCTCGCAAAGCCGCTTCAAGCAATTCGTGAAAGCCCTGGACCATCGCCCGCAGAACCGTTACGCGCCGCTGCGCAATCTGGTCCAGCCCTATATCCTCCGCCGCTTGAAGACCGACCGCCGCATCATCGACGACCTGCCCGATAAGACTGAAGTCCGAGCCTACTGCGGACTCAGCAAGCGTCAGGCCGCCCTGTATGCCAAGCTGGTCCAAGACCTGGCCGATTCGCTCCAGCGAGTGGACGGCATCCAGCGGCGCGGCCTGGTCCTGGCCTACCTGATGCGATTGAAGCAACTCTGCAATCACCCCAGCCAATTGCTGGGCGATGGCCGCTTCCTGCCCGAGGAGAGCGGCAAGTTCTCGCGCCTGGCCGAAATCTGTGAGGAAATCGCCTCGCGCCAGGAGAAGGCCCTGCTGTTCACCCAATTCCGCGAGATGACCGGGCCCTTGGCCGAGTTCCTTGCGCCCCAGTTCGGCCAGCCCGGGCTGGTCCTGCATGGCGGCACGGCCGTCGGCCGCCGCAAGGCCCTGGTCGACCAGTTCCAACGCGACGACGGCCCGCCCTTCTTCATCCTCTCGCTCAAGGCGGGCGGCACGGGCCTGAACCTCACGGCTGCCTCGCATGTGATCCACTTCGACCGCTGGTGGAACCCGGCCGTCGAGAACCAGGCCACCGACCGCGCCTTCCGCATCGGCCAACAGAAGAACGTTCTGGTCCACAAGTTCGTCTGCCGCGGCACCATCGAAGAGCGAATCGATGCTCTGATCGAAGAGAAGACCCAGTTGGCCGCCGACCTGCTCGAAGGCGGCGCCGAAAAGATGCTCACCGAAATGACCGATTCCGAACTGATCCGCTTCGTGTCGCTGGACGTGGCCGCCGCGTCCGGCGATGCGGGCTGATCGGCGTTACTCCAATCCCACGCACAGCAAATTCCGTAGGAGAATCGCCGCATGGCATGGCACAATGGTTGGGCTCCGTATGTCCCCGTCGCAGTACGCCGGCGGCGAGCGATGAAGAAGATGGAAGCCCTGCGCAAGAAAGGGGCCGACATTCAGCCCGTCGAAATCAAGGGCCGCAAGATCAGCCAGACCTTCTGGGGCCAGGCCTGGTGCCAGCATCTGGAAGGCTTCAGCGATTTCGAGAATCGCCTGCCGCGCGGTCGAACCTACGTTCGCAATGGCTCCGTCTGCCACCTGGCCATCGCCCAAGGGCAGATCGAAGCCAAGGTCTCCGGCTCCAGCCTGTACACGGTCCGCGTACAGATCAAAACGCTGCCCAGCGCCAAATGGAAGGCCCTCAAGCACCGCAGCAGCGGGCAGATCGGTTCGCTCTTGGAACTGCTACAAGGCCGCCTCTCGGATCACGTGATGGAGGTGGTCACCGACCGCCAGGGAGGCCTCTTCCCCCTGCCCGGCGAAATGTCGTTCCAGTGCAGTTGCCCCGACTGGGCCTTGATGTGCAAGCACGTGGCGGCCGTGCTCTACGGGGTCGGCGCGCGCCTGGACAGCCAGCCCGAGCTGCTCTTCAAGCTCCGTGGTGTCAACCACGAGGAGTTGATCGCGGCCGACGCCGAGCAGGCCGTCGCGGCAGCGACCACGCGCAACACATCCAAACGCCTGGCCGATACGGACATCGGCGCGGTATTCGGCATCGATCTGGCGGACGACGCCCCCGCCGCCTCGGCCGATGGTCGTGCCAGCGGCGATGCCGAGGCGGCACCGGCCACCCGCACGGCCACCCGCACGGCAGCCAAGAAGACCGCCGTCAAGAAGACGAAAGCCAAGAAGACCGCCGCCCCACGCAAAACGAAGCACGCCGTGAAGCGAAAGGCCGCGCCAAAGAAGACACGGGTCCGCCGTGCAGACGCGCAGCCCTGACACCTCTGCCGCGCGACCATCAGCGGACTGGCGCGAACTTCTCGTCGCCGTCAATCCGCACCGCCTCGGCCACCAGGCAGTCGGACTGCCCCGTGCGGCAACTGAACCAGGCCGCCCAGCGCGCCGCCGCGCGCCGGCTCAGCAGCCGCGCCACAGGCCGCCGGTCGCCCTGCGCAAGTGCCGTTCGCGCCGACTCTTCCAGCCAGCCGGCGCGCCGCAAATGCCCCATCCGCCGAACGCGGAAACCGGCCGCCTCCAACATCTGCTGCAGAGTGGACGGGGCGAAGTGCGTCAGATGCCGGGGCGGGTCCAGCCCCAGCCAATTCGCGCCGAACCAGCGGAAGCCCACTCCCTCGATGTTCGGCACGCTGACCACCAGCCGGCCGCCCGGCACGAGCACCTCCCTGGCTCGCCGCAGCGTCTCCAGCGGTTGGTGCACGTGCTCCAGCGACTGCCAGAAGGTCACCACGTCGAAGCTCTCCGCGCGCAACTCGGGATGCGGCAGCGAGCCCTGCCAGGCCGGCAGACGCAACTCGTCGCGAATCCGAGCCACGGCCGCCGGCGACGTGTCCAGGCCCGCGACCTGCCAACCGCGCGCGTGCATCCGCCACAGGAACTCCCCTCCGCCGCAGCCCACGTCCAGCAAACGCCCCTCACCCTGCCAACGCGGCCCGCGCCGCACATCCGGTGGGAAGAGAGTGGCCAGGACCTGGTTCCACCAGCCGGGCCACGACTTGCGCCGCATGGCGTTGGCGATTTGTGCAGTCCGCGCCGCGATCTGGTGCGGCGCATAATCTTCGGCGTAGAAGGCGCCGATGTCGGTTTCGCTGGGCCGGGGATTGAGAAACACCAATCCACAGGCGCCGCAGCGGACGATCGTCCAGGCGCCCGAGGGCGGCTCACCCTCCATGGCCGGCAGTTCGATCAGCGGCTCATGCCGCTGCCCGTTGCACAGCAGGCAGGCCGTGGTCTCACAGCGGAGCATCGTTGTCTCTTCCGGTCTATGGATCTCTGCATTGTTAATGGCCCCGGCCGAGGGAACGGAAGGCCGGGAAAACCGGGCTCCCGACGGTCGCCCTCGGTTCATTCGCTATGCAGGACCCAATAGATCCGCATGGCCGAGGTTCCTTCCGTGACCGCACGCCGCTTCAAAGGTCAACTGGAAGACGATCGTATCGCCCTGCGCGACCGTGTGCCAGTGCTGAGCTTGATCGGCGCGCCGATCTTCTGCCGGAGAAGGCACTACGGTGAGTCCGTGAGCGCCAAATGCTCGTCGGACTCGGTCTTGGGGTCCAGGCGCGCGGCCAGCGGCACCAGGGGCGCCAGTTGTGGGCCAGTAGCCAATGGCAGACGTTCCAGCAATTCGATCCCCAACTGCCAGAAACCGCCACCCAGGGGCACGTTCTGCCGGATCTCGCCGCGAACGAATTCCGGTTCCGATTCGTTCCACAGCCCGATCACCACGCCTTCCGCCCAGAAGGGCTGGGGCAGAACCAAGGCCAGGCCCTGCCCGGACAGGTTCTTGGTGACCGCGTAGGCGGCCTCTTCCGCGACCGGACCGTCTTTGCTCAAAGGCACCAACAGGACCGGAAGGGTGCGATTGGATCGGTCCTCCCACCGCGACTCGCCCCGGGTCAAGTGCAGCGAAGGGCAGGACATATCAATCAGTCGCCGAATCAACCGATGGACTTCGGCCTGATCACCGCGCTTACGAAAAGAAAACATGGAACCCCTCCCGGAGTGCTGGCCTGTCGACGGATGTTCAGACTGGCCCTGGCTCGAGCGTGACCGGCGCAAGCCCCGCTTCCTGCGACGAACGCCTGTGGCCTGGGGCCTCGCTCTGCTGAACACCGCCAAAGAAACCATACTTCACGGCCGCCCGGCCGGATGTCGCAAACCACCATCGAGAGGGGTTTTCGGCGGTCCCTGCCCGGATCCCTTTCGACCTGGATTCCGTTCGGTTTTGACCCAGATCAAAGCCCCAGAACGGCAAAGAGGCGATAATGTCAGGTAGAAATGGCATTTTGGCCACCTGGCAGCGTCCGACGCCGGGCACAACGACCGCCGCACCACCAGAGTCCCTGAGCACGGTTTATAGCCGTGCGACTGCCATGGATTCGACCACCCCCACCCGATCGCCGCGCATCGCACGCGAACAGCGCACGCTGCGCGCCATGGTCGAAATCTACTGCCGCGATCGGCACGGAGTTGGTCACGTGCTGTGCCCGACGTGCCAGTCCTTGTTGGACTACGCATTCGGCCGGCTCGATCACTGTCCCTTTACTGCGGCCATTGCCTCTCGGGCAAGTCATGCCGTGAGGCCGGCGTTCCAGGCGAACACGCAGGACAGCCACGACAGTCCTTTTCTGACACCCCATAAGCCGACCTGCGCCCAGTGCCCCATCCATTGTTACAAGCCGGCCATGCGCGCCGAGGTGCAACAGGTCATGCGCTACGCCGGCCCGCGCATGTTGTGGCGACACCCCTGGCTGGCCCTGCGGCATCAGTGCGACGCCCTGCTCAGCCGTTTTCGGCGGCCCAAGAAATAGAACCCGGGAGAACAGACATGGCTCTGCGCAACATCGTTGAGATCGACGAAAGCAAGTGCAACGGCTGCGGACTTTGCGTGCCCTCCTGTGCCGAAGGGGCGATCCAGATCATCCACGGCAAGGCACGGCTGGTCTCCGATGTCTACTGCGACGGTTTGGGCGCCTGCTTGGGCCACTGCCCGCAGAACGCCATCCGCGTCATCCAACGCGATGCGGCCGATTTCGACGAGGAAGCGGCCCGGCATCACGTCCAGGCGGTCCAGTCGCGCCCCTTGGCTTCCGCGCGCCAGCTTCCCTCGCGTCCCAGCGGTCACGGCGCTTGCCCCGGGTCGGCGGTGCACAACCTTCTGAACCTGCTGCCTTCGAAGGCCGCCTCCGCAACGCGTCCCGCCTCGTCGGAGGAAGGCCTGCGTACCTCAGGTCTGGCCAATTGGCCGGTGCAACTGCACCTGGTGCCGCCCCAGGCGCCCTTCCTCCGCGAGGCGGACCTGTTGCTGGTGGCCGACTGCGTGCCCTTTGCCTATCCTGATTTCCACGCGCGATTGCTGCGCCGCCGGCCGGTGGTCATCGGCTGCCCCAAACTCGACGACGGCGGCGCCTATGTGCAGAAACTGGCGGCGATTATCCAGCAGGCGTCGATCCGCAGCCTGACAGTGGTTCACATGGAGGTCCCATGCTGCACGGGCCTGGTGCGGATCGCCGAGTCGGCCCTGCGCCTGTCCGGACAGTCCATTCCGCTGGAAGACGTGACCATCTCTATCGACGGCCGCGCGTTGGCCAACGATAGCGCCGTTTGCCGTTGAACGGGTTCTGGCTTGGGGCTGTCAATATTCCGCCCTGTGGCGTGCGGGACTGTCGCCTTGGCGAAGTGAAAGTGGCGGTCACAATCGGTCGTCTTGGCGATTGGCCCCTCGTTGATGGTGAGGAGGCAGTTCTTGAGAGGCCCGGTTGCGCGGTCTCGAAAGCCCAGCCGTCGAAGGCGAGGCGTTGGGCCTCCACCCATCAAGTCAGCATCCCGCGCGCGTGATAGCTGGAACGCACAAAGGGGCCCGCCGCCACCTGCTGGAAACCGAGTCCGCTCGCCAGTTCGGCCAGTTCCGCGAATTCGTCGGGCGGGACGTAGCGCACCACCGGCATCTGCGCCGGCGAAGGCTGCAGATACTGCCCCAGGGTGAGCATCTCCACGCGCGCGCTTGCCAGATCGTCCAGCGCGGCCAGCAGTTCCTCGCGCGTCTCGCCCAGGCCGAGCATCAGGCCCGTCTTGGTGCGAATCGCGGCGTTGCCGGCCTTGATCCGCCGGAACATGGCCAGGGTCCAGCTCCAACTGGCCTTGCGCGCGCGAACCTCCCGGAACAGCCGGGGCACGGTCTCGCTGTTGTGGTTGTAGACTTCCGGCCGGGCCGCGACCAGGCGGTCGACCGCCTGGCCATTGCCAGCGAAGTCGGAAGGCAGGACCTCGATGGTCGCATCGCTCACGGCGCGAATCGCCTCGATGGTGCGCACAAAATGCTCCGCGCCGCCGTCGGGCAGGTCGTCGCGCGTCACGCAGGTGATGACCACGTGCCGCAGCCCGAGCTTCACAGCGGCCTCGGCCACGCGCCGCGGTTCGTCCGCATCCACGGGCGAGGGCTTTCCCTTGCGCACGCTGCAGAACCGGCAGCGCCGCGTACACACCTGGCCCAGGATCATGAAGGTGGCCGTCTTCTGGGCGTAGCACTCCATGCGGTTGGGGCAGCGCGCATGCTCGCACACGGTCGCCAACTGCAGGTCCTGGACCAACCGCGAGGTGAAGTGGTTGGCGTTGCCCTTGGGCACGTTGCGTTTCAGCCACCGCGGCAGACGCGGCGGCCACTCCTGCCCGGCGTCGCCGGAAGGCTGAGGCGGCGATTGGCCAGCGCGGATGGATTGGACATGGGCCGCCGCTTCAGGGGCCGCCTCGCGCGCCGCCAGGTCTTGGACGCGGAACTCGCCTTCCTCGTCCCACACGTACAGATCACTCATCACAACTCGCGCCTATCCTGACCACCCGGCGTGTGCGCTGCAGCAGCGGGTGGCCGGTATGCAAGTGATATCGATCGCAGCCGAAGGCCTGGGCCAGGTGCCGGGCCACGGCCGCACGGACAGACGTCATTCTAACGGCTCGCCCTCGTTCGGCCACCAGGCTGCTGATCCGCCTCTGGGGCCCCTCTTGGAGGAGTTGAAACAGTCCCAGCGCCGGGCACACGTTCACAAAGGCGCCGTGATGCGTAACCCAATTCCGCACGCCCACCTGGAAAGTGGCCAACTGCCCGGTGCGGCCGCACAAGCCACTCGTCGCAGGCTGGTGCTCCAAACGGACGCCGATCTCTTCGATCGCGGCGCGCACCCCCCGCTGGAGCCGGCTCAGATAGTCGCCTATGTTCCAGCCATGCCAGCGCAGGGGCACAAGCGGATACACGGCCAGTTGGCCCGGCAGGTGCAGCCACGGCCCGCCGCCGCGTCCGACCCAGTGGATTTCCACCCCTTTGGCTTGAAGGCGTTGGCTTTGGCGGCAGACCTCGCTGGCCAGGCCCGACCGCCCCACGCTGACCACCGGCGGATGCTCGCATAGCAACAATACGATCTGCCCATCGTCGCGCAGGGCCAGTTCGGCCGCCAACCGCCGCTGCAGTTCCACGGCGGAGGGATAGTCGATCAGACCCAACAAGTGGGTCTGAGCACAGGCCGTCGAAGAAGCTTCGCCAAGCATCGTGACTTGAATTCTCGGGGCAGACCCAGTACTGTCAGCAAGGGGGCGAATTATGCACAATTCGCCGCCAGAAGGAAGACGAAAGCCCTGGAAGGAGCAGTAGCCTACGGCCAAGCCAGCCAAAAAAACCGCCGCCAAGGACCCCGACAACGAGCGTCTCATCGCTCAGAACCGTAAGGCCCGACACGACTTCGAGGTCCTGGAGACGCTCGAATGCGGGATCATGCTCGTAGGCAGCGAAGTGAAGAGCCTGCGTAGTGGGCGGATCTCGCTGGAGGAGGCCTATGCGCGGGTCAAGGAGGACGAAGTCTGGCTCTTGGGTTGCGACATTCCCGAGTATTTCGAGGCCAATCGCTTCAATCACCAGCCGCGCCGACCACGAAAACTGCTGCTGCACCGCCGCGAGGTCAAGAAGTTCGCCAATCGGGCCTTTGAGCAGGGCCTAACGCTGGTCCCACTCAAGCTGTACTTCAAGCGGGGGATTGCCAAGATCCTGGTGGGCCTCTGCCGCGGTCGCAAGCTGTACGACAAGCGCCAGGTCATGAAGGACGCCGCCGTGCGCCGCGATATCCAGCGCGTGATGCGCAATCGCCACTGAGGCAAAGTCGCGTGCCGCGGCCGGCTGCCGTTCGTCGTTTACGCTGCCAGTTCCGAAGTGCAGTGGGGGCAGCGCGTGGCCTTGAGCGGAATGCTCGAGCAGCACTTGGGGCAGTCCTTGGTGGTCGGATCGGCAGGCGGGGGGGCCTTCTTCAGCCGGTTCATCTGCTTGACCACCACAAAGATCGCAAAGGCCACGATCACAAAGTCCAGGACGTTGTTGATGAAGACCCCGTACTTGACGGCCGTCTTCTCGTTCAGTTCGATCGCCAGACTGGAGAAATCCATGCGCCCCAGCAGCAGCCCGAGCGGCGGCATGATGATGTCGTTGACCAACGACGACACGATCTTGCCAAAGGCGGCTCCGATCACGATACCGACCGCCATGTCGATCGCATTGCCTTTGACGGCGAAGTCCTGGAACTCTTTGAGCAATCCCATGTGTGTTCTCCTTTGCAGAACGATAACAGGCGGACAACAGCCAGGGGTCTCGCGCGGCCCCGCAGTTGGGGGCCTGGGTCAACCGGCATGATAATCGTCCGCCACCCTTGCGGACAGGGGTTGGATTCTGAGCGGGAGCCCGTTTCTCGGTGCGGGCCTGGAATCAGAAGGACCACATCAGAACCACCGAATAGTCCAGATCGTTGGGCTTGCGCCCTTCCGGCGTGCTGTCGTAGCGATCCGTGACGCCCAACTTGGCACTCAAGTGCATCGCCTCGTCCAGCAGGATTTCCCAGCTCGCCTTGTTCACC
Organism: uncultured Planctomycetales bacterium; assembly: GCA_937889015.1. Lineage (GTDB taxonomy): Bacteria > Planctomycetota > Planctomycetia > Pirellulales > Thermoguttaceae > CALARR01. The sequence goes on from CALARR010000357.1 coordinate 26,610, forward strand.
ATCCGGTAGTCTTCAAACTGCGTGACGTCGGGGCGGTATTCGGCCGAGATCGAGAACTTGTGGCGGTTGTTGATCTTGTGCTCGAATTCCAGTCCGAATACGCCTTCCGGGACCCACTCGTCGTCAGGACCGTCGAATTCACGTGAAGTACCGGCACCGAGGCGGCCGGTGAGCAGCGTCGTATCGCTCTTGAGGAAACGATAGCCCACGCCGCTATCCAGCGCCACGCGCAGGTCGTAGGCTTGAAACGCGTCGTGCTCGACGGTCCCATGCACGAAGCAGGTCCAGGGCGACTTGCCGAGGAAGTGCTCGTAGCGCCAATCGAGATAGGCCTTGTTGGCGGTCTCCACGTTATCGGCGCTATCCTGGCGGAAATCGAAATCCGCCGAGAGCACGTTGATCTCGGTCTTGCGTTTGAGCTTCGCGCCGCCGCGGAAATTGTAGGTCTGGCTGTTTCCCTCCGAACCGTTGACGCCCAGTTCGATGCTGCCCTCCCACAGCTTGGCCGGAGCCTGCACCTCGACCTGAGGCGTGGGCACCTGAGCTGCGGCGAGGGGCGCGGCGACCGACGGAGCCGCAAAGTACTCGGCCGCCGCGCGCGGAGCCGAAGTCCCGGGATCGCTGGGCGGCGTGAGCGGCAGGGGGTTGAGCAGCGGTGATGCGTCAGCCGGCGCCGCCGTGCCTGGGGCAAGGTACTCCTGGCAGCAAGCGGTCGAGGCCGCCACGAGCAACCAGGTGACACTGAGCAAGAGTCGATAAGGCATGTGCTGGTGCTCCTGCGATAAACTCCAGACCACAGAGCGCGACGTGCCGGCGGACTTCGGTTCTTGGATCTTGAGACTCGCGGACGATGTGGTCGCAGACAAGGGTGTGCCGACCGCAATGCAAAGGATCGCAACTGCGGACGGCGGGGGGCGGGAAGATACCAGATCAAGCTGCTGACTGCCAGAGCAGTCAGTATTGCCCGGACGGCAATGGAGGATGGCCTGCCCCGCACAGACGTTTGCTGGTAGTGCAGTCAATGCCAGCACTTGCGTCGGTCTAGGGCAATCTTGTGCGTGTCCCACCCTGCATCCGTTGTGCGCCTTGCCGCGGCCCGGGGTTGCGGTTGCCAGGAAATCCGTCCACACCCCAGCCCCCCCAGTCGGTAGTGGCGGGCGACAGGACGCGATACAATCGCGGAGCACGGGCACACGTGTTACGCGATCTGCTGACTGCCTTGCCAACAAAGGGGTCCTGACCATGCGAGCCATCTGGATGTTCGCCTTGCTGCTGCTATCTGTGCCCGTCCATGCGGCCGATGCGCCGGCCTGGAAGCTGACCGTCCTGAACGCCATGGAGCGGATCCGCCAACATGAAGCGCCTTTCGGCGCTCCGGCGGCGGAATTGGAAGCAGCGCGGAATGAAGTCGAGTCGTTTCAGGTGGTGGTGGCCGCCTTGAAAGGCAATCTGCAGGTCGTGGGAGTGGATGTCTCGGAACTTACCGGCCCCCAGGGCGCGAAGATCGGCCGGGACAACATACGACTCTTCCGCGAGGAATACGTGCGCGTGCGTTTGCCCACCCCCGGGGCCGAATTGCCGCCCGGACTCTATCCGGACCCGTTGGTGCCTTTCATCAACCCAGTCACGGGCAAGCCGATCGAGCCTTTGAGCCAGCACCAGGCGCGCTGGGGCGAACCGATGGTCAAAAGCGGCTACGACATGTACGCTGTGCCGTTCGACGTGTATCAGGGGCAGAACCAGGCCGTGTGGATCGACGTGCGCGTGCCCAAGGACGCGGCGGCGGGCGAGTATCGCGGAAGCCTGCGCGTGAAGGCCAAGGGGCAGAGCCCGGCCGAAGTCCCGGTGCGGCTGATCGTGTGGGATTTCACGCTTCCCGACGGTCCCACGCACTGCAATCACTTCGGCAGCGTGTCCAACGCCGCGCATTGGTTCAACGTCAAACGGGGTTCCGAGGAGAGCCGGCTGATCGAAATGCGCTACTGCCAGGCCCTGGCCGAGCACCGCCTGAATCCGCCGTTGCCCACGCACCTTTTGCCCGAGGTCAAGCCCGACGGCTCGTTGGTCGTCGTGCCGGAGCGTCACCAGGCCTTGAAGCAGTTCATGGCCGAACTGCACGTCACGGATTTTCAGATTCCCAACGCCCCCTTTGCCCGGCTGCCCCATTCCACGCAGGATGCGAAGTACAAGGACATCGCTCCCGAGCAACGGGAAAAGGCCCAGCGCTACTACCGCCAGTACTACGACTACGTCAAGCAGAACGGCTGGGAAAAGCGCGCCTACGTGTATCTGCTCGACGAGCCCAACCTGCGGGAGAACTACGAACAGGTGCTCGTGCTGGGCCAGATGGTGCGCGAGGCGGTCCCGCAACTGAAGCTGCTGGTAGTCGAACAAACGTACCTGCAAGACCCGAGCTGGCCCGACATGGACCCGGCCGTGGACATCTGGTGTCCCTTGTGGGGCTTCATCGATCGCGACTCGATCCGCCAGAAACTGGCGCATGGGGACGAGGTGTGGTCGTACACGGCCTTGACCCAACGCGCGCCGCGCTACCATCCCGAATACGCGCAGGTCAAGGACAAGGATCCGCCGCATTGGCACATCGACTGGCCGCTGCTGGTCTACCGCGTGCCGACCTGGATCAATCGCCAATACGGCATCACGGGCTTGCTGTACTGGAGCACCGTGACCAGCGTGATCGATCCCTGGTTCAACCCGGCCTTCGCGCATCCGCGGCATTTCAACGGTGGGGGTTACCTGTTCTATCCCGGCGCGGTCTGCGGCATCGACGGTCCCGTAGCCAGCATGCGCATCAAGAACCTCCGCGATGGCATGGAGGATTACGAGTACTTTGTCCTGCTGGAGCAGCGTGCGGGAACGCCGGCCGTACAGAAGCTGGTGGACCGCGTTGCGCCCAACTGGTGGGACTACGCGCGCGATCCCCAGAGTATCCTCGCCGTGCGCCGCGAAATGGCGCAGCAGATCGCCCGTCCGCGTGCTAGCCGCGATTGACGCGCGCACCGTCCTGGATCGCCACACCGTGTTCGCCGCGAATCCACGCGTGCAGTTGCTTTGCCGGGACGCTTTGGCGTACACTGGTGAGCACCCCCGTCGTTGCCATCGGTTCGCATTTGCATCATCTCTCGGAGACACCGCTATGAAGTCTCGCGCTTCGCGTCGGCAGTTCTTGAAGACCGCTTCGGTGGGGGCGGCGGCGGCCTTTACCGCCACCAGCTATGGCAAGATCGTGGGGGCCAACGAGCGCATCGCGCTGGGGTTGATTGGCTGCGGGGGGCGGGGCTACAACGCCCACATGAAGGGCGTGCACCCCTTCGACAAAGAGCAGAATGTCGAATTCACTGCGGTCAGCGACCCGTGGAAGCAGCGCCGCGAGCGCGCCGCGGCACGGGCCGAAGAGTGGTACGGCCGTCCGGCGCGGCAATTCGTCTCCTACCAGGACATCATGGCCCTGGACGACATCGACGCGGTGATGATCGCCTCGATGGACCACCACCACTGCCTGCACCTGGACGCGGCGATCAAGGCCAAGAAGGACGCCTACGTGGAGAAGCCGCTGGCCATGGACATGGCGACCCTCAATCGCACCTTCGACCTGGTCAAGGCCAGCCAACAAGTCGTGCAGATGGGGACGCAAGTGCGGAGCTATGCGACCAGCGCCGGCTGCAAGAAGCTCTTCGAGTCGGGGGCCATCGGCAAGGTCTCGCGGATCGAGCAGTGCCGCAACGCCGGCAAGCCCTATTGGTACTCGTGGATGCAGAAATCCGAAGGGGTCAAGGCCGAGGATGTGGACTGGAAGGAGTTCCTCATGGATCGGCCGATGCGACCCTTTGATGCCAAGCTGTTGACCGGCTGGTACGGATTCCGTGAATTCACCGACGGTCCGATCGCCAACCTGGGCTGCCATTTCATCGATCTGAACAACTACATCGTGGGCTGCAAGCTGCCGCTGAGCTGCGTGGCGCAGGGGGGCACCTTCACTTGGAAAGAGGAGGGCTTTACCTGCCCCGACCACTGCGAGGCCACCTGGATCTATCCCGAGGGCTTCATGGTGCACTACTCCACGAACTTCGGCAACTCCAGCGGCAGCGTGCAGAAGATCTACGGCGACCAGGGGACGATCGACTTGACCAACCGCAAGGGGCCCACCTATTCCTCCGCCGGGGCCATCCAGCCCACCAAGCTGCCCAAGGAGGACAAACCCGTCGAGCCGGTCGAAATCCCCGACCACTTCCTCGATTGGTTGCAGTGCTTGCGCACGCGGAAGACGACCAACGCGCCCATCGAGGCCGGCTACTACCACAGCGTCCCGGTGATTATGGGCACGCGCGCCATGGACACGGGCAAGCGGCAG
>CALARR010000358.1 GCA_937889015.1 uncultured Planctomycetales bacterium
GCGTGCGTTGGCACGCGGAACTCGATCTGCGCTCGATCAAGGTAACGATGCAGATCGCATCGGCCGCGCCGTGCGGCCGAGACCGGGCGAAATCGCGCTGCGGGTCACCAGAAGAAAATGTCCAGTGTGGGCGAAACACAAGCATCTGTGACGTGCGTTCGGACAGTTACGACGCAGACCATCGACGTAAGTTCAGTTCGCCTCGACTTGCGTCGATGGTCCGTTTTGCAAGTGATTCTTGCGTTTCGCGGCCGAGTCGCATGGACATTGCCGCATGGTGTGATCGAAGGAACAATTCGGCCGTCTCGCCCAGGTCGCGGCGCGACCACGGACGACGACCGGCCGACGCCAAACGCGTTCCCACGCCCCGCCGCGAATCGCCACCGGCCAGAAATTCCAGGATATCACAATCCAGATGTGCGGAAAGTGGGGAAAACCGCCCCCCCTCTGGTTCTGACTCCATTTTTCAGTTGCGGCGGGCAAAATCACGCCGCCTTCCCCTGGGACGACGACCGTCCCGGCCTATCCGCCAGGCGGTCGCGGCGTCAGGACCCCACGGCATTCCATGTGGTGAGAAATCCGGGCTAGGGTTGCTGCCTGCTGACGAGAAAGGAGCGGTCGCCTGTGCGGAATTGGGATTGTGGACCGGAGGGAGTCAAAAGGGCGCGGCGAGCCGGCGAAAGGCCTTCGTCCGGCAAGCCCGGGGCGTCGCCGACCTCGGTTCCAAGCAGGCCCCCAGCCAGCCGGTCTTTCATGGCTCGTCTGCCGTCATCCTTCCACGGCAGCCCTGAAAGCGTTCGCCAAGCGTTAGCGGCCGGATGGCATTCGGCTGCGCGTTCATGGCGTCATCTCCGTTTGTTCTGCCTGGACGATGGCGGCCCCTTGCGAGCGGATCTGCGCGAGGGCCTGCTGAACGTCGCCGGGGCGCAACTCCACGCCGTGGCAGGCGTCGGCAATGACATGGGTCGTCCACCCGAGCCCCAGGGCATCCAGAGCGCTGAACTTCACGCAATAGTCCGTGGCCAGGCCGCAGAGGTAGAGTTCCTGGGCACCTTGCTCGCGCAGGTACGCATCCAGTCCGGTCGAGCGGCGATGCGCGTTGTCGAAGAAGCTGCTGTAGCTGTCGATCCCGGGATCGGTGCCCTTGCGAAAGACATTAGCGATGCGCGAGCAATCGAGTTGCGGATGCAGTTCTGCCCCCCGGGTGTTCTGGACGCAGTGGACGGGCCAGAGGAGCTGCGGCAGGCCGGCCAACTGGATCTGCTCGCCAGGCTTGTGGCCGGGATGATTGGCCGCAAAGCTGCCGTGGTCGGCCGGGTGCCAGTCCTGAGTGGCCACGACGAGATCGAACCAGGGCTGGATGCGGTTGATGACGGGCACGACGCGGTCGCCGTCCTGAACAGGGAGCGCTCCGCCGGGACAGAAGTCGTTCTGCACGTCAATGATCAGCAAAACACGCATGAGACTCCTCGCGACCTGGACGTCACCAGCATCATGATCCGAGCACGCGATGTCAAGACGCGGACGGCTGGCGGTGTGGCAAGTGGGGGGTTCCGGACATGGCGGCGACGACGATAATCAGGGGAAGCGAGAGGCTATTGGGTGTCTGAAAAGGAATGTCGTAGCTGTCCCGGCCGTTACCCTGAGAAGCCGGCCTCCCGATGGTCGGCCTCACGGCATTACTTACCTGAGACGCAATGAAGCCAGGCCCACAGGCCGGCTGCGTCGCTCCGTGGGCGATCTTGACGATTCAGACTAGCCCTTGAAGAACCCCGATGGTTTCGCTCCTTCAAGGACTCGGCAGAAACAGGCGGCCACCATGATGGACACAGATCGTCTTCGACAGCAGATTGCCTTCCTGGTCGAAATTGACAAGCTCAAGCAGGTGTTGCGCCGGACCTGGTTGATGGACCAGTCGCGCTACGAGAACGACGCCGAGCACTCCTGGCACATCGCCTTGGCGGCCATGCTGTTTGTGGAGTACGCCGAGGCTCCGAAGGTGGACGTGTTGCACGTCATCAAGATGCTGCTGGTGCACGACCTGGTGGAGATCGACGCGGGCGACACGTACGCCTATGACGTGGCTGCCTGCCGCGACCAGCCCGAGCGGGAGCGAGCGGCGGCGCAGCGGGTCTTCGGATTGCTGCCGCCGGACCAGGCGGCCGAGTTTCGGGGGCTGTGGGAGGAATTCGAGGCGCGGCAGACGGCCGAGGCGCGTTATGCGGCGGCCCTGGACCGTTTTCAGCCCCTGGTGCACAACTATCTGACCGAAGGGCGCGCGTGGCGCGACCACAAGGTGACGTCGGACCTGGTCCGTGTGCGGAACCGGCCGGTTGGCGATGGGGCGCCAACTTTGTGGCAGTACGCCGAAGGCCTGATCGACGATGCGGTCGCCAAGGGGTACCTGGCCCGGTAGCCGAGGTTCGCACTTTCGGCAGACTATTGGCCGGTGTTCGATGGGTGGCCTGGGCCTAGGGCGAGCGAATTCGAAAGACCGATATTGCTCATCCGAAGATCTCTTGATTCCGGCGCAGTCGATGATCTCAATCTACCCCGTATTCCAGACGCAATCGGCCGGAGTAAGGCTTTCCCGCGGCCGCGGGAAGACCCTTGGCAATGCTGGACTCAAAAGCGTTGCCTATTTGGCGATGATCGCAATTGGGCCCTGGAGTTGCACGTCCAGGTGCAGGTCGGCGCCGTGGACGCTGCTGGAGGTCACGGCGGTCCGATTCACGGCGTTGGTGTCGACCAGGCGTTGGGGGATGATGAGTGTCCGCTTCAAAGCAGAGGGGACATTGCCGGGGGTCAGTGTCAGTTGCGCGATCCGGCCCTGCTCGACGGTCACCTCGGCCAGGAGGTTTCCGAAGCAGGGCAACTTGTAGGCGAAGTCCTTCCAACCCTCGGGCACAGAGGGTGCGATGCGGATCTGCTCATCGCGACAGTGCAGGAGCATCTGGTTCACCGCGTGGACGTAGTTGCCTTCGCCGGTGGAGAACCAGGGGTGCATCACGGCCACGCCGGGCTCGTTGATCTCGAACAGCTCGTCGAAGTGCCCCGCGTCGTCAGCCACGCGCGAGAGGATTTCAGCCGGTTTGGCGCGATCGCCCAAGGCGGTGAGGGCGCAGGCCATCCAGCCGCCGTACCAAGCGCAGACCGACTTGCCCACGGGATACATGTTGCCGGCGATATTGCCCTGTCCGACGTACCAGTAGGCGGCGTTCTTCTGGAGAGAGTTCTCGGCATCGAAGAGTGGATAGGGGAACAGGCCGCCGAGCACAGCGACGCTGACCTCGCGGCAGCCAGGCTGAGCAAGCACGTTCCGCCAGCCCGGCAGATTGTCCGCTCCGCGACGGTCGGCGTCACCAACCGGCATGGCGGCCAGGTCCAGGGGAGGGTTGGAGGGGATGTATTGCTCGCCGTCGTTGGGCAGCGAGGCGCGGAGCCGGGTGGCGATCGTTTTCCACTGTGCGGCGTGCTGGGCGTCGACGTTCAAGAGCTGCGCGGCGCGCGCGGCGGCCTCCATGCTGAAGATGGCTGAGCAGGAGGTGAGGAAGGGATTGAGCCGGGCGGAGCCCAAACGCTCCAGATCGGTGCACAGGCCGATGATCAGCCGCCCGTCGGGGGCCGCATAGACCATGTGCCGCTGGTAGAAGGTGGCGCACTCCTTGATGACCGGGTAGCTCTTGGCCTCCAGATACTCGAGATCGCCCGTGTAGAGGTACTGATACCAGGCGGAAACGGCGATGTTGCCCATATGGAAGACGTGGTCCTGCCAGAAGCCAGGCGAAGTGGCTTCGACGCCGTCTTCCAAGTCTTGCCACACGTAGCGCGCCCCGTAGGACTCGCCCATGCGGTAGTGCCGCGTTCGTTTCAGGGCGACGGGGAGGATCGCGTGGCGGAAGTCGGGCACGCGTCGCGACAGGTCGAGGTGATTGCTGCTGGCCAGGGCGAGGAAACCAAACAACTCATCCCAGCCAAAGTAGTGCCCGGCCCAATGCGTGTTGAACAGGCCCACCGGGATCGACCAACGCGTGGTGTTGATGCGCAGGTGATAGAGGGAGGTATTGTAGGCCTTCTGCATGCGCTGGCCGGGCAGCCGGACATAGGATTCGGCCCAGTAGCGGGCCCATTGTTGGCGATGGGCCGCCAGCAGGCCGGCGTAGCCCTGGTCTTTCACGAGCGTCTTGGCACGCGCGAGGCGCGCGGCATAGTCCTTTCCGTCCAGCGAATCGGCCGCCAGCAGACAGAAGGTGATTTCGGCCGGCTTTTCCGGGGGCAGATGCATGTCGGCCGCCAGGCGGAAGGTCTGCCGATCGACGTGCGGGGCGACCGGGCCATCGGCGATCAGGCTGATGACACCACTGCACGCCTGGTGGCCATCGAGCTCGTAGGGAATATCGATCCCCGACGGGCCGACCTGCGGCTCTTGGATCGCCACGCGGCGCGGCGGGAGATTGTCCTGGCCGGGGGCCGAAAACTGATACTTGAACTGCAGACGCACGCGCGACGGGGCTCCTGCCTGGGCGAAGACCCGCTTGTGTACAACGACCAGGTCCTGGTCCAAGGGAACGAAGACAGTGGATTCCACGCGCAAGGCATCGTCGTAATCGCACTGGCAACGGACCAGACCGGCATCGGTGTCTAGCGTCTGCTGCCAGCGTGTGGGCCTGGCGTAGCGCTGGTCACCGGCGGAAAGCTCCTGCTCGAACCAGCCAAAGGAAACGAGACGATCCTTGGGGGGGCCGTAGCGGCGACCGGCCCAGACGATTTCCGGGGGGAGCAGCGGGCGCTTGCCGCGCCGCGGTTGGCTCAGGCCGCCCTGATAGTCGATTGGCAGGGAGAGATTACCGTTGCCGATTGGCGGCGGCACATAGCCCTCGGGCTCCTCGCCCTGGCGGTCGTGAACGGTGACCTCGTGACCGAAGGCCAGGCCGGAGAGGGCGATGATGGCCAGGATCGCGACGGCAGGACGAACCGCGCGGCGGAATACGGAGTGGAGAGAGACCGCGGCAGGCATGGGGTTTCCTCGGCAAGCGGACCAGGAAGGAGGGAGCGACTCACAGAGCCGCCGTGGCCATGATAACCGGTCTGTGTCCGTGGCGAAATGACGAGATTTGCCATTCGTATGCCATTTTGGGACAGCGCGCAAGTCGTTTTGGCCGGAACGACTCAAGCGGGGGCGACCTGGTGTTCGAGATACCAGGCGTAGGTGCGACGCAAGCCTTCCTCCAAACCGACTTGGGGCCGCCACCCCAACGCGGCGATGGGAGCGGCCTGCAGTTGACGTCGGGGTGTGCCATCGGGTTGGCTGGTGTCGAAGCGGATCTGCCCCGGGAAGCCCACCACGGCGCGTATGCGATCGGCTAACTCGGCGATGGAAACATCGTGCCCAGCGGCCACGTGGATGATTTGCGAATCGTCGTACTGGCGAGCCAGGAGGATCAGGGCGTCGGCCGCATCGTCGCAATAGACGAACTCGCGCCGGGGTTGGCCCGTACCCCAGACTTCGACCGCATCCTGTCCGGCCAGCTTAGCGCGGTGAAAGCGATCCATGAGTCCGGCGACGACGTGGCCGTTCTGGTCGAAGTGGTCGTAGGGGCCGTAGAGCGTGGCGGGAATTGCCGGGAGGAAATGCGTGCCGTACTGGGTGTTGTAGGCCTGGCACATGCGGATACCGGCGATCTTGGCAACAGCGAAGGGTTCGTTGGTCGCTTCGACGGGTCCGGTGAGGAGCATGTCGGGAGTGATGGGCGAGGGGGCCTCGCGCGGATAGGCGCAGGCCGAACCGAGGAAGACCAGGCGTCGGACCTCGTACCGCCAACAGAGGTCGATCACATTGTGCTGGATGGCCAGGTTGATCTGGAGCATCTGGGCGGGGAATGTGCGGTTACGAAAGACGCCACCCACCAAGGCCGCCGCCAGGAATACGTATTGGGGCCGCTGCGCAGCGAAAAAGGCCTCCGCGGCCCGATAGTCGGTCAGATCGAGTTCGGCATGCGGGCGCGTGATGAGGTACGAATAGCCGCTCGCCGCCAGACGCCGCACCAGGGCACGCCCCAACAGACCGGTATGTCCGGCGACGTAGATCCGGCTGTCAGAGTCCATCGATCTCGGTTGATGGCTGAAGTAGTCCTGGCGAGGCAACACTATAGCGATTATCACCCCGGATCTGCGCGCCGTCAAGGCAAGGGAGGGTGCGGCACCCCTCCAGGCAATGGCGATGGCTGAACCTTGAGGAGGATTCAGGTGTGTGGTATAGGAGAAGGATAGGTCGAGATGGGTCTCGGCACACCGCATTGTCGCCGTTCACATCCGGGACTAACCTATTTCGGCCAAGATTCTCGTCTGCCGAGGTCCCCTTCGGCCTGACTGGGGCGATGGATCGTGCACACGTCGCTAGCGGGGGCCGGTTGAAGGCCCGGCTCTGAGCGCCGGTCCAAGAACCGTTCGGCGATTGAGTTGCCCTGGGCCGCCCAGCCAGGCTGCGGCGGTTCTGGGATTGGTTCCTATCGCGGAGTTCAAGCATGAAGATTCTGGTCACCGGCGCTGCCGGTTACATTGGCTCGGTTTTGGTGCCTCGATTGCTCGCGACCGGACACGAGGTGCTGGCGTTGGATAGCTTCATGTACCGGCAGGTGAGCCTGCTAGATTGCTGCAACCACCCCGGATTACAGGTCGTGCGCGGCGATGCGCGGGACGCGGAGTTGATCCGGCGCTGCATGGCCCAGGCGGACGCCATCATTCCGTTGGCCTGTTTGACCGGGGCGCCTTTGTGTAGCCGTGACCCGGTGGGGGCGCAGACGGTGATCGTGGACGCAGTACGGACGATCCTCAAGCACCGTTCCAGTGGGCAGTCTATCGTTTACCCCACCACGAACAGCGGTTACGGAATTGGCGAAAAGGACAAGTTTTGCACCGAAGAGAGTCCCTTGCGGCCGGTGAGTCTCTATGGCCGGCTGAAGGTGGAGATTGAGACGGACCTCCTGTCGGCCGGCAACGCGATCACGTTGCGACTGGCCACCGTGTTCGGAGTCAGTCCGCGGATGCGGACCGACCTGCTGGTCAACGACTTTGTGCAGCGTGCGGTCCGCGATCGGTTCATCGTGCTTTTCGAGGCCGGTTTCCGCCGGAACTTTCTGCACGTGCGCGACGCGGCGGATGCGTTCTTGCATTGCCTCGTCCACTTTCCGGCGATGAAGGACCAGGCTTACAACGTGGGACTGTCGGAGGCGAACATCTCGAAGTTGGAACTGTGCGAAGAGATTCGCAAGCAGATTCCCGATTTTTATTGCACCGAGTACAAGCTGGGCCAGGACCCGGACAAACGTGATTACGTAGTCTCGAACGCGAAGATTGAGGCCGCGGGATTCAAGGCGCGGCGGACGTTGTCAGAAGGTATTGCCGAGTTGATCAAGGCTTATCAAGTTCTGCCCAGCAGTCCGTTTGGAAATGTCTGAATTGCCGACGATCGCCGGCAGGTATTGCATGTCCCGCTCCAGCCATCCGACGTCGCCCCCAGCCATGCCCAACAGTGCAGCCCCCCCCCCAGCGCCTTCGTCGGGTGTCGTATCGCGACTTGACTCTTTCTTGTCAGCACACCGCGTGTGGGTGTTGGCCGTGATCGTGCTTTCATCGCTTGCTGTGCGGGCCGTCTATTTCCGACAGGCCAATGCCGGTCCGCTGCTGCGGATGCACGAGTGGGACCAGTCGGACATGAGCTACTATGACCACTGGGCGCGGACGATCCTCGACGGCGACCCGTTGTGCGAATTGCTCTGGCCCCCTCATCACTTTTGGCACGGACTGATCGCCGAGACCTGGATGAAGCAGAATCCCGAGCTTCGCGCCGAGATGCAGCGTGAGGCGGAGCAGTTGGGGCCGAAGATCACGGCCGAACAAGTCCTGTGGCGGAACTGGTTGGGTCCCAAGCGGTTTTACCAGGAGCCCGGGTATCCGTATCTAATCGCGTTGACCTATGCGGTCTGTGGACGATCTCCCCATTGGGTGCTCTTGTGGCAAATGGGGTTAGGAATTCTCAGCGCGCTGCTGGTATGGCGGATCACGAATCGTCACTTTGGAGCCACGGCCGCGGCCGTGGCTGGAATGGCCGCGGCGACCTGCAGTCCGACGTTATGCTATGAGTTGCTGCTGCTGCGCGACTGCTTGCTGGTGTTCTTGAGCCTGGTGCTGGTGGAACTGACCGACCAGGCGCTGGCTCGGGGCCGGCTGGGTTGGTGGGCCCTGCTGGGAGGGGCGGTGGGCTGTGGCCTGGCGGTGAAGGGGATTTTCAACCTCTATCTGGTGGGCGTACTGGGCCTGTTGGTCGCCACCTACTGGCGGCAATGGGGCCCGATGCTCCTGCGCGCCGGTGTGGTCTTGGCGGCGATGCTCGCCGTGCTCTCGCCGATAATCGTGCGCAACATGGCCGTGGGGGTTGCGCCGTTTGCCTTGGCGGGCAATGCGGGTTTCGCCTTTATCCAGAACAACGCCCCGGACTACAAGTGGATCTACCCGAACCTGGTGAACGAGGAGTATTTCCCCGAGATCGCAGGACGCACCGGTGGGCAACTACTTCCGGCCATGGTCGCGACCTTGCGGGCTCATCCCAGTGTGTGGAGCGTGGTCTGGATGTACTGCTGCAAGTTCGACGCGGCATGGCACTGGTGGGAGCGTCCGGACAATGTCAGTTCGTATTTCTACGAGTTGTACGCCCCCATTCTTCGCTGGCTGCCGGTGAACTTCACGATCATCTCACCGTTGGCCCTGGTGGGATTGGGATTAACGTTGCGCGACTTCCGCCGCCACAAGTCTCTGTATCTCGTGGTGTTTGTGACCCTGGTGCCGATGTTGCTGTTCAATGTCCTGGGACGTTTTCGGCTGCCTATGGTGGTTGCAGTGCTGCCCTTCGCGGCGATGAGCGTCGTACAGGCCGCTGCCTGGCTCAGCGAGCGGCGCTGGTGGAAGGGCGGCTGCACGGTGGCGGCTGCCGTGCTATTGGGGGTGTGGTTTTCCCGGCCGCTGCCCGCCGAAGTCTCGCTTGCGCGGGGTTGCGATTTCGCGGCCACGTTCGGCTTTTATTATCAAGCTCCAGTCATGGAAGCGGTGCGCGGTCAGCGCTGGCCCGAGGCGATCACCTACCTTGAGAACTTCGTACGTCACGAACCGCCGGTGTTACGTGATGCGACTCCCGCCGATCGTGCTCAGGGGAGGGATCAACAGACGATTGCCTTGCTTCTGTCCGACGCGAATCGGCACTGTGGCGGCCTGCAATTGCTGTGCGGAGATCGGGCGGCGGCGGAATCTCACTTTCAGCGCAGCCTTTTCTTGCGGCGCTATGCGACCGGTCGGTGAGGGTTGGACCTCGGTTACTCGAGGGGAACAGGCGTGCCGTTTTGCGTACGATCTACGGCCTTGTCCGGGGCATCCAGAGCTTGGTTGGTTGATGAGCTTTGCCAGCCCCGACAGGCGGTCAGGGAGATGGCCGGCGGCGTCGGTGGATTGGGCGGCCCTGGCTGCCGGTCACGACCGTTACAGGCCGCAGCGGCGGAATATTCGCTATTTCGCTTTTTTCAAACCAACTTGCCACACCTCGTTCGTTCTTCCGGCGGCTCGGGCCCTTGCCGTGGAAAGAGTTACTACTTAGGCTAAATCTTTGACTGGTCGTTCGGCTTGTCTCAAACACTGAAAGGAGCCGCCTTGGCCTCTGTCTCAACTCTTCACGGGGGTGCGCGTCTGACCGCAGACTTGCAGGAAAAACTGAAGCGGAAGGCGTTCTGGGTTCGGCAGAAAGTGATGGAGATGGCCGTGCGCGCGGGCAGCGGCCACATCAGTTCCGCCTTCTCCCAAACCGAAATGCTGGTGGCTCTGTACCAGGGCGGGATTCTACGTTGCCGGCCCCAGGAGCCTCGCTGGTCGGATCGCGACCGGATGGTTCCGAGCCGTGGTCAGGGGGGGATCGGTTTCTACCCGATTTTGGCCGACATGGGTTACTTCCCCCTGGCAGAACTAGACAATTTCTGCGGCGAGGGGAGTCGTCTGGGCGTGCACATGGAATGGGAAGTCCCGGGCGTGGAGATCATTAGCGGGTCGCTAGGGCACGGGCTACCGATCGCGACGGGCATGGCCCAGGTAGCTCTGAACGAGGGCAAGGACTATCTGGTCTACTGTTACCTGGGCGACGGAGAACTGTACGAGGGCTCGAACTGGGAGGCCGCTTTCTTCGCCGGCAAGAAGCGGCAGCACAACCTGATTTGCATTGTGGACCGCAATGGGCAGGGGGTGTTGGGTTTCACCGAGGGGGACGGCACGTCGCGCGACGGACCGGGGATTGAACCCCTGGACAAGAAGTTCGAAGCCTTTAACTTCGAGGTTCGCGTGATCGACGGGCACGACTATGGCCAGATCTACGCGGCGCTGGCCGACGTGCGCACACGCAAGTCGGACCAACCGTTGGCGATCATTGCCAAGACGCTCAAGGGCAAGGGGCTGTCCCTGATGGAAAACCAGCGCATGTGGCACTATCGCGTTCCGGCTGCCGATGAGTTGCAGCAGGCGCTGCGCGAACTGCAGTTGGATCCGGCCGCGGTGGCAGCGCCGGCGGGCGGCAAGACGGCAGAGGGCGAACAAGGCGAGTAACGCCTCCAGCCGGCGAAACGTGTGCCGTTCTCGCTCCCAGGAAACGAGTCTCAATCGCGTCAACAGGAATCAGGTGCAGGTGATGGCCAAGACGAAGTATATTCTCGGCATGCGGGACGCGTTTTTCACCGCGCTCTATCCACTGTTTGCGGCCAATCCCAAGAGCGTGTTTGTCTCGGCGGACAACGGAGCGCCCACGCTGGACTGCTTTGGCGACAATCTAAAGAACCAGTTCTACACCGTGGGCATCGCGGAACAGCAGATGATCGGCATGGCTGCCGGGTTCGCCCTGGAGGGTTACAAAGCCTACGCCTACGCCATCGCCCCCTTCGTCACATTGCGGTGCTACGAGATCACCAAGCTGGACGTGTGCGCGATGAACCTGCCGGTGGTGCTGGTGGGCGTGGGGGCCGGTTACGCGTATGACATCATGGGGCCCACGCATCACACGGTGGAGGACCTGACGGTGATGCGGGTTTTGCCGAACTTGAAGATCTACTCGCCAGCCGACGGCATTTGTGCCGGCGCCCTGGCCAAGATCACGTTCGAAGATCCCGCCCCCCAATACATCCGCTTCGACCGCGCTGGGATCTCCAACGTCTATCCGGACGAAGGCACCGATTTCACGCAGGGCCTGGTACCCTTGCGGCGGGGAAAAGACGTATGCCTGATTGCTTGCGGAGTTATGGTTCACACGGCATTGCAGGTTGCCGATCAACTGCGGCAGCGGGGGATTGACGCGGGCGTGGTGGACTTGTTCCGCATCAAGCCGATCAACACCGATCGCTTGCTGGGAGAATTGAACGGTGTGAAACGCGTGGTGACCATGGAAGAACACCTGCTGGCCGGCGGGATGGGCAGCGCTGTGCTGGAGGTTCTTTCCGACGCGGGCTTTGTGCGGCCGGTGCTTCGCATCGGTCAGAAGGACCGTTTTGTGTTCGACATGGGCGGGCGTAAGGTCATTTGGAAACGATACGGATTGGACAGCGACAGCGTCACCCAGCGTGTTGCCGACTGGTGCCGTTGATCCCCGTCTATCGGGCGCCTCCCGCCGACCATTGGCGGTGCTGCAGAAGGGGGCGATTCCGTTGTTTCGGTTTGTTGACAAAGCAGGGCTCAATCGACGACGCACATCGACCCGATCTGCGCGTGGCACCTTGAACTGCGGATTCTGATCTCATATGGCACGCCCCTTCACCAGCACCCTGTTGATTCCCACCTTGAACGAAATTGAGGGCATGAAGGAGATCATGCCGCGGATCCAGCGCGACTGGGTCGACCAGATCCTGGTCGTGGATGGGAATTCCAAGGACGGCACGGCCGATTGGGCGCGCCAACAGGGCTATGAAGTCTACGTGCAGCAGAAGCGCGGCCTGCGGTTTGCCTACCTGGAGGCTCTACCCCTGATTCGGGGCGAGGTGCTGATTACCTTCAGTCCTGACGGCAACTCCATTCCCGAGTTGATCCCTCCCCTGCTGGACAAGATGGAGCAGGGTTATGACATGGTGATCGTGTCGCGGTATCTGGACGGAGCCAAGAGCGAGGACGACGACCTGGTGACCGGCTTTGGAAACTGGCTGTTCACCAAGAGCTGCAACCTGCTGTTCGGCGGTTCGTATACCGACGCGATGGTCATGTACCGCGCGTATTACACGCGGTTGCTCACCGAGTTGGAAATGGACCAGGACCGCTGGTACACTACGCCGGAGAAGCTGTTCTTCACCTTGATCGGCTGCGAGCCGATGCTTTCGGCGCGAGCCGCCAAGCGGAAGCTGAAGCTGGGGGAGATTCCTGGTGATGAACCGGCACGCGTCAAGGGCAGCCAACGTAAGCTGCAAGTCATTCGGTGGGGGGCCGCCTACTACTTCCAGTTCTTGCGGGATTTCTTCTTCTGGAAGTGATCCGGTCTGCGCGATTCGGCGGAACGGATCTGGCTGAGCGGTGGTTCAGAACACCGTGGGCCGCTGCGGCTTGGCAAGCACGTCTTGGGCACTACGGCGCCGAGACTGGTTTCACTTGGGTAGGTGTGCGCGGGCCGCTTTGCGTTTCAGGGCGAGTTCTGCGGCAGCCTCCGCTCGGGCCGGAATTCGATGGTCATCTTGCAGATCCGCGCGGCGAACACATCTTCACGATCAGACGCCGTGCTTTGCGGCATGTTACGGCAAGGCGGCGGCCTCCCACCCGCGCCGTAAGTCATTGATCGCGTCAGATTCCGCCTGGGCGATGGTATCCGCATTGGAGGCCACTCGCCAACGCGTCTCATTGTACAGCACGGCCTGATACTTGTCGGCGAAGAAGTAGATGTGGTAATCGGCACCCAGTTTGACGAGTTCAGGGAACAACGGCGTGCCACTTCGAGGACGGCGATGAGCGTATTCCGCCCAGGGAAGAATCAGGAACCTCGAATTGCGCCACCAGACGACATGGCTCGGGTTGCGGTTGTTCTCGTAGCGATTGAAGAGGATGCTCAGCAGCGGGACACCTTTGATCCGCTCCTGGGCTGCATCAAAGGCAATGCCGAAACCGGGGTCCCGACCGTGTTCCCGTACCAGGGTCTGAACCAACGCCACCCCTTCGCAGCCGGGACTCTTTAGGGCGTGGAACGTGGTCACTTCACGAGTCTGTTTGGCCCCGATGCAGGAAAGCAACAGGAGGCATGCCAGTTGCACACCCCAGAGGACGCGCCAAGGGACACCCCAGGTATCGCGCGCAGTGGTCAACCACAGGAACCCCAGGCCCACCAGAAATAGCAACAGGGGCGTATAGGCATAGTAGGCATTGGCTTGAAGCACCTCGGGCGAGGGGCGGATATTCATGCGGCCACAGACAATCAAAGCCAAGTAGACCAGCAACAGGACAGCCACCAAGGCTGATGCGTGAACGAACGTGCGCTGGCCGCCGGAAAGGGCGTGGTAGCCAGCGAGAATTGTCAGGCCAAGCAGGGCCGCGATAACCAGAAAGCTGACAAGAGTCCAACCGTTCACGGGCATGGCCCCCCAATCCGTTTCGTGGACCTGCAACCGTCCGCTCGCCGTGGCGTGGAAGGCTTGCGGGAAGAAAGGCTGCGCAAAGCAATACGCCAGCAACCGCAAGGCATGCTCCAGGCATTCCCGGGAGCATGCCTTGCCCAGGATGGTCGGCAGCCCCAAGTCGGGTTGGTAAAGGCCGGCGTGGATTCGCTGATCCACCGCATTGGCCAACTGGTAGAGGAGGGCGATCGAGCTGAACGCGAGGCACTGAAGGATTCCTCGCCGAGTCTGTGCGCGCGCATGCGCCGTCCACAACAGGAACAGGCCGGCCAAGACTGCCAAGAACTGCCCCAATTCATAGGTGAAAGCGGCGGCACAGATCAGCAGCCAGGCTCCGGCCAACTGAAACCGAGAACTGGAAGTGGGCTCTTTGCCGTCCAACGTCAGGCGTATCAACAGTTCCAATGCTACCAAGGTGCAGATCACGAACACCATGTAAGCATTGATATGCGTCCACACGATCATGACCACCACGTTGGGATTCAGGGCGAAGAACAGAGTGGCGATCACGGCCATCAGGAACTTCCATGCCGAGTCATTTCCACCTGCGCGGCCGGCGATCCGCAGGATGCGGAACATGAGGTAACACACCAGACAGTGCAACCACACGCCTGTCGCCTGCCAGGCTGGAAGATGAGCCTCATACCAGGCCTGCTGCCAGGCCAGCCAGGCGAAGAACAACGGTCGGAAGCACATCGTGTCGCCGGGGCCGACAATGCGTGTGCGATTGTAGCTATAGGTGTGGGCGAAGATATCCCACGTCGAATGGTGGCCAAAGATGTTGATCAGGTAATCAAGGTGGTCGGCGCCGGAGAAGATGCCCATCGACGGCCAGTAGACCACCCAGATCGTGGTCACGATCAGCAAGGCCACGGCGCAGTGGCCCACGCAGCGCCAGGCGGAGGCCGACGATGGCTGTGGGGCAGACACGGGTGCAACGGGCATGCAGATAGACGGCGGGAAGAGCCGCGAGGAGCGAAGACTTCAAGGCCCACCATATTGGTAGTACACAACACCCTAGCTTAGTCGGGCACAGGCAGCAATGCAATCCCGCGCATACTGTGCGCCGAAGAAAAGCCGAGTCATGACTTGCACGCGGGACCGAACGATGGTCGTCCGGAATGGCGATCCGTTGGGCGTTTTTCCGCGGGAACGTGACAATCTGCGGGGGGCGACCTGCAGACGGTTCTCTCGTTCGCCCGGGTGGAGGGGCTGTACCGCTGCCGTAGCCCCTGCTAGGCTTCAAGGACGGGCCCCGTCCGGCGTGGACGCGATGGGTGGCGGCCCATTAACCACGATCAGGCCTGCAAGAACAACCGCATGAGCGACATTCGACCGCTACAATCCCCGTGGACCTTTTTGGCACTGCCGGACGAGTTGTCCGACCCGCATCGCGCCCAGGCATGGATTCTGCCGGTGCCCTACGAGGGCACGACGTCGTATGGGGCCGGCACGCGGAACGGACCGGCGGCGATCGTGGCCGCTTCGCGTGCCCTGGAGCTTTACGATCGGGAAACCGATTGCGAGCCGGCCACGCGGCTGGGAATCCACACACTGCATCCGCTGGCCACGAACTACCGCGCCCCGGAAATCATGGTCGAAGGGATCCGGCGGATGGTGGCCAAGATCCTGAGCGGAAGCCCTGCTCCCCAGATCCTGACGATCCTGGGCGGCGAGCACACGATCTCAGCCGGCGTGGTACAAGGTCTGGCCGACGCCACCGGCGCCGACGATCTTGTGGCGGTGCAAATCGATGCCCATGCCGACCTGCGCGACGAGTATCAAGGCTCGCGTTACAGTCACGGCTGTGCGGCCCGGCGGATTCTGGACGTCTGCCCCTTGTTCCAAATCGGCATTCGCAGCCTGTCGACCGAGGAGCAGCAATTCCGCCGCGGCGAATCGCGTGTGAAGACATTTTTTAGCGAGCAGGTCGACTCCGCGCAACTCTTGCCCGAGTTGGCCGACTTCGTCCGCGGGAAGCGGGTCTTTCTGACCATCGACTTGGACGGGCTGGACCCTTCGATCATGCCTGCCGTAGGTACGCCGGAGCCGGGCGGACTCTCTTGGGGCCGAACGCTGGAAGTGGTGCGGACCGTTTGCCGCGAGGCGGCGCGCGTTCCGGTTTTCGATGTGGTGGAATTGGCGCCGATTCCAGGCGTCACAGGCCCCGATTTTTTGGCCGCCTGCCTGGTCTACAAGATTCTGGCCCTGGAAGCCTCGGCTCGCGGCCGGTTGTAGACGACCGGCCCAGGGCGCCCTTCAGATAGACCATGCAGATCGGGCCGGGCACCGACTGAAGTCTGGTCGCGGAAGCCCGCTGCTATGCAGCAACGGCCAGCGCCAGGTTGCATGACCAACAGCGTTCAAGCCGCGGCTTCGTCGCCGTCTTCGTCCGATTGACCGAATTCGTCAGCGTCCTCTTCATCGGGGTCTTCTTCCCACTGGCCTTCGTCGGCCTCTTCGTCCAACGCCGAGTCCTGCTCTTCGATTTCCTGGTCCTCGCTTTCGGCGTTGGACGAGACCAAGCCGTCATTCTCGAATGAGAACTCTTCCACGTCGTCCGAATCGTCCTCCGACGCCTGATCGTCGTCCGCCCACGGCTCCCGCTCGTCCGGCGTTCGCTCCTCCTCAGGCTCCTCGGCGACCTCCTCGACAGGTTCGAGGGGCGGGGGCTTGCGGTTTTTACGCCGCGTGCGTGACTTCTTCTTGGATTTCGGTTCGCGAATCGGGACAGAGTCCTCATCATCCCCGGGGTCTTCGGACTCGTTCGCCACAGGCGCCTCTGGCGGCTCTTCCGGTTTGTCACGGCGCCGTTTAGCGGCCGCGGAAGGTGTGGTCGTCACCGGCAGGCTGGGCCCTACGCTGTGGTCGGGAAGCTGGCAGGCCAGCACTTGCATCACGGTGAAGATCTTGAAAATGTGCTCGTGGCAGGTGAAGACCAGGATTTGGTGTCCGGCTGCGGCAAAGTCGCGCAAGACGCCGGCCGCCGCCTTGGCCCGCTGCGTATCGAAGTTCACCAGCACATCGTCCAGCACCAGGGGCAGGCTTGCGCCGCGGCGCGCATAGGCGGCGGTCAGCGCCAGGCGCAGAGCGAGAAACAGTTGCTCCCGAGTGCCGCGGCTGAGCTGTTCCACGGGTCGGGACTGTCCCTGGTGGTCGTCGACACGGAGCGTCTGCTCGCCCAAGGGGGTCCAGACACGGCGGTAGTGTCCCTGCGTGAGCCGTTCCAGGTGGGCGGAGGCCTCGATCAACGTTTCTGGCTGGCGGTGCTGCTCGTAGTTGTTGCGGATGTCGTCCAGAATTCGGCTGGTGACGGCCACCACCTGCCAACGATGGATGGCCTGCTGGATGCGCTGCTCCAAGACGCCCAATTCGAAGCGCTTGGCGAGCAGCCGACGGTCCTCGGCGGCCAGCTTCATCTGCTCGGCCAACTGACCGCGACGCTGGAAACGCTCCTGCAAGTGCCGCTGCAACAGCTCGGTCCGCTGGAGTTGCTCGCGGTAGAGGGTCTCCAATCGTTGGCTCTCTTCTTTGCACAGGGGGGCCACCTCGGCCTGCGAGAACTGTTCGCCCATGGCCGCCTGAATCTCGCGCAGCAGACCATCCGCCTTCTGGCGCAGCTCTTCGGCCTGGGCACGCTCGGCCTCAAGCTGCCGCAACTGGCGACCGTTCTTGAGCCCCAACTGGCGCAGCCAGCGGCGGCGGCGGCGTGTCTGACTCGCCAGCCGCGATTCGTGCCGGCGCTGATCGCGGCGCAGTTCACGGCTTTCGCGACGCAAGGCATCGCGACGGGCCCTATGAACCTCTTGTTCGGCCAAACCTTGCGAGAGGGCTTGCAGCAATTGCAGCGGATCGCGATCACTGACGTTCAATTGGGCCTCTTCGGCCATGCGTACGATCCGTTCCGTGACCCCAGCCAGCTCCCGACGGCGCTGTTCGAGTTCTTCCTGGCGGTGCGTCAGGCGCCGCTGCAATTCGCGCAATTGACCGGCGCGGCGGGCGAACTGGTCGATTTGCCGGGCCGAGAGCGTGTGCGGCAGACCGGTCGCGTCCAAGGCCTGCTTCCAACGCTTGCGCGCGATGGCCCGCTCTTGACGCGATTGTTCCAGACGCCGCGTCGAGACTTCGGCCTCCTGCAGGGCCGCCTGGCGGCGGGCCTGAACCGGAACCAAGGCGTCCAGAGCGGAAAGGTGTGACTCGGCCTTTTCGAGCCGCGTGCCCAGCGGGCCCCCGCCGCGCGGAAGCTGGCGGTCCAACTCGTCTCGCTCCTCTTTGGCTTGCGCAATTTGCAGGCGGAGCAACTCGGTTTGCTTCTGGCAGGCCTCGATTTGCCGCGTATGCGAGCGGTCGAGCACGACCTTGACCAGGGCCGCAGCCAGGGTGCCGAACAATCCCAGCAAGGCCAAGGCCCAACCGACTCCGCCGCTGACCACGGTGGGCAGCAATAGCCCCAAGACCAACAGCACCACACCGCACATGAACACGCCGCCCAAGGCCAGTACGACCCAGGTGGGCATCATCTGCCGTTCGAGCGAATCGCGGCTTCGCTGCTCCAGATCGTGGTGATAGCGGTTCAGGCCGCTGAGCCGCTCGTCGACCTGGATTCGCCGCCGGAGTCGTGAGACTTCGGCCGAAGAAGCCTCCATGGCTTGGGTCAGGTCGCGTTGGCCGTGGGCCGCCAGCGCAGCGCCAATCTCATCGGAGAGGTTCCGCGCTGCCTGCTCGGCGGCGGCGGCCTGCTGCTCGGCCTCGGCCAGTTGCCGTTTGGCGTGTGCGGCCGCCCGGGCCAGAGGACGCAACGACGCCAGGCTCTTGCTCGACAGGTTGAGCGGTTCCGCCGAACCCGCCGGCAGAGGGACCCCGAGGCGCTCGTAGTGGGCGAGAATCCCGGCTTGCGTTGCGGCGACCTCCTGTTCGAGCGTCTGCACTTGTTGCTGCAGACCTTGGATCCAGGATTGTTGTTCGGCGAGGGCCTCGATCCGCGCGGCCTGGCGCCACAGATCTTCGTGGATCGTCAAGGCCGCCGCCGCGGAGCGCAGCTCACGGCGACGAGCGGCGAGTTGCTGGAGTGCCGCACGGAGCTTTGCCTCGCGTTGCTGCCAACGATCCCAGCGTTGGATCGCGTCGGCCGGGATGGCCGCGACGGCGCCCAGGGCCGAGAGCTGGGCCTGCAACTCCTCGTGCGCCAGCCACCGCGGACGCACCGACAAGGCGACCTCCAACAGGCGGCTTCGCCGCCGCGCCTGGTCGGCCTCGTCTTCCAGCCGGGCGATCTCTCGATCGAGTTGGCTGCGTTCGATGGCCAGACGTCCGTAACGCCGTCCGGCGTGCTCCAACTGCTCGATTTCGGCGCCCAGCTTCTCGCGTTCGGCCAGAAGGTTGGCCAACTGGCAGGGCTGGCCGTCGGGCGAGAGGATCTGATTCCGCGAGGTTCGGAGAGCCTCCAAGACTTCGACCAGCGACACGCGGTCCAGCCCGGCCGTGAGTTTGTAGAGCAATTCGGCCGACTCGCTGTCGGTGAGCGTGGCCAGTTCCTGCAATTCGTGCAGGCTGATGGCAAAGACGTGATTGAAGATCGCCTCGTCGACCTCGGACAGCAACACTTTGAGGAAGTGCTCGCCCTGACGCGTGCCGTCGGCGGCGGTCAGGGTCAACTCGCCGCGCGGATCGCCGTCCTCCGATTCATGCCGTGCGAGTTGGAAGCGGCCGTGCGGACCGCTGACGTCCAGGAGCCCGCCGGGCTGGCCGCCATGCACCGGCGGAAGGTAGCGCCGCCGCTCTGGAGCGAAGCCGTAAAGCACCGTACGAACGAATTGCAGCAAGGTGCTCTTGCCGGCCTCGTTGGGACCGTAGAACACGTTCAATCCGTCGTCCAACGGCGCCAGCCTCAAGGCCGTCCATACGCCAAAACCATCGACCTGAAGTTCGTGGATCTTCACGATTGGGGTTCCTCCCCCTTGAGCAGGTCTGCACCCAGCAGAGCCGCCTCGCCGAGTACGTGGCGGCGGGTCTCCGGCGCGGACAAGTCCAGGCGGTCGCCAAGCGTCCCGGCCTGATGTCGCGAGTGGATATACGGATCCAGATTCAGAGGCTCGCGGTCATTCATCTGGTAGTGCCGAACCTGGCGTAGAAAGTCGCCCAGGATGGTCTCCTGCTCGTAGGACTCGGCGGGGAGCGTTGCGGTCGATTCGGCCTCGACGCTTATGGTCCACACACAGGGAGACGTGCGACGGTACTCCTCGCGCAGCCAACCCAACAGTTGGCCGGCCAGCGCGCCGCGCCGCAGCTGGCTCAACAAGGGCCCCTGACCGGCGATTGTCCAGGCCGCCAGTACAGCACGACTGGACACCGATTCCAGCAGAGTCTGCACCTGGTCCCGCAGCAACGCACGGAGATCCTCCTCCGTGGTGCTGGGCTCGATCGTCAAACGCTGCTGATGCCAGCGCACGGCGTCGGTAGGCATCAGGGTGATGCGGCAGGCGGCTTGTTCGTCCACCTGCACCAGGGTGCAGCCGTGGGCACCGCCAGCGGCAGGATGCAGCCCTTGTGGGCCACCGGGATAGTGGGCCACCTGAGGCGTGCTGAACAACGTGCTGCGCAAGGGCTTTCCGCCGAGGGCCCAATACGACAGTTCTTGGGCCCGAAGCAGATCGGGAGCAAACTCTCCGTACAACACTCCCACGGTGAACAATCCAGCCGGGTCGAGTTGCATCTCCTCCAGCGAGACGGCACGTTTGGGATCGCGGCTGGTGCCGATGATCTTGGCCAGAGGCACGGCATCGCGGTGATGGACGATGTGCTCGATCCGGCCGCGCGGAAAGCGACGTACGTTCTCCGGCAGGGCAAGCCAAGCCGGCCAGGATTCGGGGGGATCGCCGGGACCGCCTGCCCAGTAGACGGCAATCCCTTTCTCGGCCAATCGCCCCAGTTGCTCGGCGAAGAACAACAAGACCTGCGGACCGGCCTGCTGCAAGTCGGCCAGCGCGCCAGCCAGGACCACAAAATCGACTTCCTCGCTGAGGGCCGTGTCGAAGGCCTGCCGTGCAGCCAACAAAGGGGCCTCAACGAGCAGGTCGCGCAACTCGTCAGGCACCTCGGCCAGGCCCGACAAGGGCTCTTCCAGGCGAAAATCGGCAGCGTGGAGGAAACGAAACGGCCGTTGCGGCATACGTGCCTCCCGTGGCGCGGACACAATACCCTGGGTCGCAGGAGCTCTGGCAAGCCTCGAATACCGCATGCCAGATCACCGGTACCGGCGTTGCGCCGCAGAACCGATGGCGTGCCAGCACTTGCCCAGTTATCCAAGTCGAACAACTTTGCGGATTGCGCAAAGCGCCCTAGAGTGTAGCCCGCAACGCAATTCGCTGCTACAGCGGTTGTTGTGTCAAATCGGTCGCGAGAGGGTGATTGGAGGCAAACAGTGAGCGAATAGGGTACATAGGCACCTTAGCGAAGGTCTACCGGCGCCCGTTTCGCTTGGTCGCTGGTCGGCTTGGCTTCACGACGCGTTTGGACTTGGCCGCCGGGTGGCTGGAGCGTTTGGCCCCTGGTTTGTCCAGACGCTGGGCACGGATTGCGGCCCGATAATTGGGCGTGTCGGCCTGGCCCGTGACCTCGTAGAGAAAGCGGCTGGGGATGGTAGGAACAAGTCTCCCCCACTTGCGGCGGCTGAGGGCAAGAGTCAACGTCAGGGCTCGTCGGGCCCGGGTGATACCGACGTAGCACAAGCGGCGTTCCTCATCGATGGCCGCGTCGTCGCCGGCCACCGAACGTTTGTGGGGGAGCACGCCCTCCTCCATTCCAACCAGGTAGACCTGGTTGAATTCCAGCCCCTTGGCCGAATGCAGGGTCATCAGGATAACCGCATCGCGCTCGAGCTTGGATTCCTTGTCGCGGTCGTCTTCCTGGCCGCTGATGGCGATATCCTGCAGGAAGCCGGCCAGCGTCGCCTTGCGGTTTCGCTGGGCATAGGCGGCCAGGGCATTGACCACTTCTTCCACCGCCTCCCAGCGCGACTGTTGATCCTCCACCTCTGGGTAGAGCCTGGCCAACTCGTTCTGGTAGCCGATTTCATGGATCAGTTGCTGGGCAATTTCCACCGGCGAGTCGCGATCCAATCGCTGCTGAAAGCGATGGATCAGTGCGGTGAACTTCTGCACGGCGTGTCCCACGGCCGAATTGACGCCGGGGACGGGCCGCCAGGGACAGAGCAGATCCCACAGAGGCCTGCCTTGGCCGATCGCCTCGTCGGTCAGGCGTTGGACGGTACCTTGGCCGATGCCGCGTGCGGGCGTATTGATGATCCGCAGCAACGAGACTTCGTCGCGCGGGTTGCACAGCAGCCGCAGGTACGAGAGGATGTCGCGAACCTCTTTGCGGTCGTAGAAGGACATGCCGCCCACCAGCACGTAGGGCAGCTTGGCGCGGCGCAGCTCGGTCTCGAACGACCGCGGTTGTTCGTTGGTGCGGCACAAGATGGCGAAGTCGCGAGGGGAGGCCTTGGAGGGCTCGCCGCGGATCTGGGCGACCATTTCGCCGACCACCGTGCGGGCTTCGATGGTTTCATCGGGCAGTTGCAGGATTCGCGGTTCTGGGCCGCTGAGGGTAGCGCGCAGCGTCTTTTGGTGCCGCAGCTTGTTGTGAGCGATCAGCCGATTGGCCCAATCCAAGATCTGGTGCGTGGAGCGGTAGTTGGTTTCGAGGCGCACGACCTTGGCGTCAGGCCAATCCTTGGTGAAGCGAAGGATATGCGTGACTTCTGCCCCGCGCCAACCGTAGATCGACTGGTCGTCGTCGCCCACCACGCACAGATTGCGGTGCTGGGCCGCCAAGGCGGTCACAATTCGATACTGCGACTGGTTGGTGTCCTGGTACTCGTCGATAAGCACGTGGTCGAAGCGGGCCGCCTCGGCCTGGCGAACTTTGGAGAAGCGGCGGAACAGTTCTTCGGTCAGGAGCAACAGGTCGTCGAAGTCGACGGCCCCCATACTTTTGAGGGCCCTCTGATAACGGCGATAGGCGGCGGCGGCCAGGTGTTCCTTGTCGCTTTCGGCGATCGCCTCGGCCTGTTCAGGAGCGATCGACCCGGATTTCCAGCGGCTGATGATGGCCAGCAGATCGCCGGGGCGGAGCACGCTCTCGCCGACGCGGATTTCGCGCAGGGCGGTGCGAGCGATCCCCTCCTGATCGCCGCGATCGTAGATGGGAAAAGAGGGCGGATAGCCTAACTCTTGGATGTGCCGCCGGAGGATTCGCACGCAGAGCGAATGAAAGGTGGAGATCTCCGGTTTCTGATCCACGCGTTTGCCGATCATCCGCAAGGCGCGTTCTTGCATCTCGGCGGCGGCCTTGTTGGTGAAGGTCACGGCCAGAATTCGCCCCGGGGTCGTGCCGGTGCGAATCAGTTGAGCGATCCGCGTGGTGACGGTCTGCGTCTTGCCAGTGCCCGCCCCGGCCAACACCAAGAGCGGTCCGGAGCGGGTGAGGACGGCCTCGCGTTGCGGCGGGTTGAGTTTATCCAAGGACATCCGAGCCCCTTCTTAAAGCCGATCCGAGAACCTGCCAGCAGCTCGGCCGTGCCGGGCCGCTCGATCTGGCTGTGATGGTTCCAAGATAGGTTCTTAGTTCCAGTGCGATCCCTGATCGTAGACTCCGAAAAAGGCTACGGAAAGTGGGGCGGCCGGGTCGTGGCAGCCCCACGCACAAGCGGGGTGGCAGCGTGCCGCCACTCAAGGCGGAGCGCCCCACGCGGTTGCGTCCACTCCCGCCTTGACGCCCGGGAGGCCCAAGGCGTATACTCTCTGTCTTACCGTGTGGGGGTATCCCCCCGTCATTCTCGGTAGCAAGCGGATCTTTTGGCCCAGTCAGCGGCAGGGACACGATGAAGAGCGAACGCCGTCACGAGTTGGAGCAGAACACCCTGGCCCAATGGCTTGCGCGGGTGATTCAACAGGTCAAGCCGTACGCCAATGCCATTCTGGGAGGGGTGTTGGCGATTATCCTGGTGTTTGTGGTCGTTTCCTGGTGGACCAACGAATCGGAAGCCCAATCGACCAAGGCCTGGGACCAGTATTACGCCGCCCTGAGCGACCGGAGTTCCATGGTGCCGGGATTGGAGAAGGTCGCCAAGGATCATGCGGGGACGGCCGCGGGCACATGGGCCCTGCTGACCGTGGCCGATCTGCAGCTCGACGCGGGCTGCAACCTGTTGTTTCAGAACAAGGCCAGCGCCAACATCGAGTTGCGTAATGCCTTGGACAACTACCTGAAGCTTCTGGAGCAGAGCCGAGACCCGCTGGTGCTGCAGCGGGCCACCTTGGGACAGGCGCGCGCCCGCGAGGCTCAGGGAGATCTAGCCAAGGCGCAGGAGCTTTACGAGCGGTTGGCCAGCCGCTGGCCGCAAGGCGTTTATGCGGACCTTGCGAAAGAACGGCTGCGAGACGTGCAGGATCAGTCGACCAAGGAGTTCTCTGACTGGTTTGCGCGATACGATCCGAAGCCGCCCGCGTCGCAAGGGCCCGGCAGGCCAGGCGAGCGTCCGGACTTCAATTTGGACAACCTTCCCGACGGCGCGCCGCCGGCCAAGTCCGAGGCGGCTTCGGAAGTCAAGCCAGGCACGCTGTTGGACCAGAAGCCCAAGTCGGACGTGGAGCTGCCGCGTTTGAAGTTGGATCCGAAGCCCGCCAGCGACAAGCCCGCGGAGGCCGAGAAGAAGCCTGAGGACAAGGGCGTCACGACAGATGCCAAGCCCAGCGACGACAAGAAGTGAGCGAGGACGAACTCGATCTTCCCGACGAACCGCTAGAGTTGATCGTCGCCCCGTCTGAGGCCGGTTGGCGTCTGGACGCCTTTCTGGCCCAACATCTATCGGACTATAGCCGCGTCCATCTGCGGCGCGCCATCACGGCTGGGGCGGCGCGCGTCGACGAGTACGGTGCGAAGCCTTCCTACCGTTTGCGCGCCGGACAGCGCGTGCGGTTTGTACTGCCCGAGTTGCCGCGCGAAGCCCCGCGCCCGGAGAACATCCCCCTGGAAATCCTCTTCCAGGACGACTGGCTGGCGGCCGTGAACAAACCGCCGGGCATGGTGGTGCATCCGGCGCGCGGGCACTGGAGCGGGACCTTGGCCAGCGCCGTGCAGTATCACCTGGGCACGTTGAGCACCGCCGGTGGCCCGACGCGGCCGGGCATCGTACACCGGCTGGACCGGGACACCAGCGGCGTGATCCTGGTGGCTCGGCACGATCAGGCCCACGCGCGCCTGGCCGCGCAGTTCGAATCGCGAAGCATCCAGAAGGAATACTACGCGTTGGTCAGCGGCCGGCCGCGCCTGGATCGCGACATGATCGACGAGCCGATCGGCATGCACCCGCAGCACCGAGAGAAGATGGCGATTCGCCGCGGCGAGGCGGCGCGCGAGGCGCAGAGCTTCTACGAGGTGCAAGAGCGGTTTGACGGGTTCGCGGCGATGCGAATCCTGCCCAAGACGGGCCGGACCCACCAGATTCGCGTGCATCTGCACCACATCGGCTGCCCGGTGCTCTGCGACCGGCAGTATGGCGGTCGCGCCCAAATCACGCGTGGGGAAATCCGCCGCGATCCGAGCAACCAGGAAGTGCTGCTGGACCGCCAGGCCCTGCACGCGCGGAAGATCAGCTTGACGCATCCCGGTAGCGGCGAACCGTTGACGATTGAAGCCCCGCTGCCGGCGGATATCTCGGCCGTGGTGGCCGAGTTGCGGCTGTATCGCCGGTTGGGCTGAGGCCAACCCCCTCGGCGACGACCTGCTTGCGGCCGGGGGATGCGGTGGAACATAATGCCGACTGGATGTGTGTCAACGTCTGACCGTTTTCCTGGTCGCCCGAGGCGTGGGAGTCTACCGATGTACAGAGACTTGTCGCAGGCCGCAGGAGCAGGTTTGGCCGCGTGTGCTCAAGAGGCGGGCGGCGCTCCGTCCGGTGCCCAGACGGCTCCGGGGCCGGCCTCGCGGTCGCGGCGAGTGTTCCTGGGTCAGACGGCGGCCACGGCGGCGGGAGGCCTGGCTTTGACGCCGTTATTGGCCCGATCCGCCACCGCCGAGCTGGCCCCGTCCGGTGAGTCTATCGACGCGCACATCCATGTGTTTCCGGCCGGCACGGACCGCTATCCGCTCAAGCCCGGTGCGACGCCCAACAAGCGCCCCCTGCCCTCCTTTACACCGGAGGAGTTCCTCAAGCATGCGGCGCCGGTCGGTGTGACGCGGGCCGTGCTGATCCAGTTCAGCCACTATGGCTACGACAACTCCTATATTCTGGATACGATGCGCCAGCACGCGGGCCGTTTTGCCGTAGTGGCCGGCGTCGATCCGCAGGACAAGCCGCGCGACAAGATCCGCGAGTTGGCCGGCCAAGGGGCGCGCGGGGTGAGAGTGGCGAGCGCAGGCCGCACGCCCGACGATTGGGGACGCGACACTGGACTGGCCGAGTTATGGCGTGCGGCGGGCGAGGCGGGGTTGGTGGTCTGTGCGCTGGTGGGGCCGGAGTTCTTGCCGGCCGTGGAACGCTTCTGCCAGCAGAATCCGCAGACCACCGTGGCGCTGGACCACCTGGCGCGGATCGGAGCGGACGGAACGATCCGCAGTGAGCACGTCGATGCCCTGTGCGGCCTGGCGCGTCACAAGCAGATCCACGTGAAGGTGTCGGCTTTCTATGCGTTGGGAGCGAAGGCGCCGCCGTATCAGGACTTGGGGCCCATGATTCGCCGCGTGGTGGACGCGTTTGGCGCGGAACGACTGCTGTGGGGGAGCGATTCGCCGTTTCAGACGCTCGCGCCCCACACCTATCGCGATTCGATCGAGTTGTTGCACAGCCGACTGGATTTTCTGTCGGCCCAGCAGCGGCGTTGCCTGCTGGCCGATACGGCGGCCAGGCTCTTCTTCCGCTGAAACTCTGTGCGGGATGATCCCCGCCAAGTCGCGCGCCCGGTTGGGAGCGACGGGCCGAGCCCGGTCACTTGGGCAATCCCACCAGATCCTCCGGCAGATTCGGATTGTCCTGGGCCTGTTCCGCCACCAGCAGTTTCAGCAGTTCGGCCACCTTCGCCCCGTGGGTTTCGGCCAAGTCGGTCTGCTCGTAGGGATCGTTGGCGAGATTGAACAGCTCCACGCGCCCCTTGTTTGAATGAATGAGCTTCCAATCGCCGTGGCGCAGGGCATGGCCGTTGCGCATCGCGATGTAGATCGTGCGCGGCTGCCTGGCGACCGCCGCCGCGGTCAGGGCCGGCCATTGATTGATCCCGTCCCATTTCAGGTCGCCCTGGGGCTTATAGCCAGCCAGCGCGGCGATGGTCGGCAGCCAGTCGACCGCGTGCATGGGAGTGGTGAACTTGCCGGGCGCAAGCTTGCCCGGCCAGTTGGCAAAGGCGCAGACGCGGACGCCGCCCTCGTAGAGCGTGTTCTTCTGACCGCGGAGCGGGTCGTTCTCGCTGTTCAGGGGCGAGTCGGCCACCTTGCCCACGTAGGCGTTCTTCACCGACTCGATGCCGCCATTGTCGCTGGTAAAGATGATCAGCGTATTGGCGCGCTGGCCGGTCTTTTCCAGGGCTTGCACGAACTGGCCGACCTTGGCGTCCAACTGTGCAACCTCGGCGGCCATGCGCAGGCGCGAGTCGTGCTTCTTGGGATCGTCGTGGAACTTCACCCCGTCGTAGAGGCGTTTGTACTCCTCGGGCGAGTCGACCGGCGTGTGCACGGCGTGAAACGGGACGTAGACGAACCAGGGGGACTTCTGTTCCTCGATGCGGCGCAGGGCTTCGGCCGCGACCAACTCGGTGGCGTTGCCCTCCTCGTCCAGTCGCTGGCCGTCGCGGTGCCAGGTGTCCTCATAGGGACTGCCTTTGCGGTACTTGTGCGTCCAAGGATCGGCGGCGCCGGTAAGCGTGCCGTAGCCGTGATCGAAGCCATAGGCCGTCGGCCCCCATTCCTGGCGCGCGCCGAGATGCCATTTGCCGGACTGGCAGGTGTAGTAGCCCAGCGACTTCAAGGCCGAGGCCATGGTCACCGTACCCAGCGGCATAGCGCGGAGATTGCTGGGAACCACCGGGTGCGGACCGAAGCGGCCCGGATAGCGCCCGCTCATCAAAGCCGTGCGCGTAGGCGTGCAGACGGGCTGCACGTAGTGCTGATCCAATTCGATCCCCTCGCGTACGAGCTTGTCCATGTGCGGCGTCTTGCCGAAGCCCCCGTGCCAGCCGACGTCGCTCCAACCGAGGTCGTCGGCCACGATCAGCAGGATGTTGGGCTTGGGAGCCTCTGCAGCCAGGAGAGTGGATGCACAGAACAACGACAGAATGACCATCAGGAGGCGTTTCATCGGAAATCCTTCGTTATGTGGCGTCTCGGGTTGGCCGCATGGTGGAGCACAGCGCCACGTACATGGCGCAGAGGACATAATAGCACACTGGCCTACCGCACTCACGCAATTCCGCTCTGCGCATTGAGCCGACGCTGGACCGCCAGGCGGTCAGCACGCGATTGGCAACGGTAAGTTGATGCAGTGCAGCGCGCAGATGGAACACTATGGGGGCCCTGGTAACACTAAGCGCCTGCATGCCCACGACAAGCGTGGGCATGGCACCC
Organism: uncultured Planctomycetales bacterium; assembly: GCA_937889015.1. Classification (GTDB taxonomy): domain Bacteria; phylum Planctomycetota; class Planctomycetia; order Pirellulales; family Thermoguttaceae; genus CALARR01. The sequence continues at coordinate 28,278 of CALARR010000358.1, forward strand.
AACGCACGAGAAGTGTGGGCATGGTACCCGACGAAAGCAAGCTGGCGAGGATAACGAAGCGAGGTCGGCATGTTGCGTAGCAACAAGCAACGCGGTTCATCGTGGCTCTTGGCCGCTGCAAGCCGTGCAATGGTCGCAATCCGTTGTCGGGAAGTGACATACACAAAACATTGTCGACGTAAGTCGCTTAACTCTGCTGGCCGGGTTGTTGCATCCGTTCAGGGGGTGCTATTAAGGCGCGCATTGCCATGGATTGTTTCGCGGGAGCGTCGGGTTTTAGCCGCAGTCGGCGGGAACCCGGCCGGAACGGCGATCACTGTCTGCGCCGGCATCCATAGTGGCCGTGCTGCACGCGGTGTGGCGCTCTGCTAAGATGAACGGCCTGACGAGCATGGATCGGGCTTAGTCCCGCACAGAAAGAAGAACTCTGGGAGCAGGCAGCATGAAGAATCTTGTTCTGGTGATGGCGGCGTTGGTGGCGAGCGTGGCAACGGCAGAGGAGTTCCCCACCTTTTCGAAGCCCAGGGCGATCACGTCTGGTCCCAAGGACCACCTTTTCGCCAGCTACTACGCGATCAACGCCTGGAGCGCCGACGGCCGCTATGCCACGGTGTTGGAGACCGACGTCAAGGGCCGCCTGGCGACGGAAAACGATCCCGCGGTGCTGGGGGTGGTCGACGCGCAGGACAACCACCGCTTCATTCCCCTGACGGACACGCGCTGCTGGAACTTCCAGGAGGCGACCATGGCCCATTGGCTGGGCACGGCGCCGCAGACGCATTTCATCTTCAACGACAAGGTGGACGGCAAGTTCGTGGCGGTGATCTTCGACATGACGACCAAGGCCCGGCGCGTTGTGCCCTATCCGGTCAGCGCCGTGTCGGCCGACGGCAAATGGGCCGTGAGCATCAATTACGCACGGCTGCGCCTGACGCGGCCCGACTACGGCTACGACGGCAACGGCCAGGACGCGCGCGTGGATACGACCTGGCCCAGCGACGACGGTCTATGGCTGGTGAACCTGGAGGACGGCACGGCCAAGCTGATCGTGTCGATCGCCTCGGTGCGCGACCGCATGCCGCAAGTCAAGGACCCCAAGGCCCTGGCCTATTTCTGCCACACCGTGTTCAGCCGCGACGGATCGAAGGTTTTCTGGCTGGCGCGAAGCGTGGAAAACCTGTCCTCGCAGAAGATGGTGCGCAAGTGGGAGACCACCTCCTTCACCTGCAACCGCGACGGCAGCAACGTGCAACGCTGCTTTCCGGACGGGTGGGGCGGCTCGCACTTCAACTGGTTGGACGGCGAAAGGCTGTTGGTGACGGCCAAGTACCAGGACACGGTATATAGCCACGTGTTGTTCACCCCGGGCAAGTCGGACTATGCGCGCGTGGGGCGCGGACTGCTGGATTTCGACGGCCACGGCGTGTTTTCTGACGACGGCAAGTGGATGGCCACCGACACCTACCCCGACAAGCTGGGTGAGCGCAAGCTGATGGTCCTGCGCATGGCGGACCACGCCATCCTGCCGCTGGGCACGTATTTTGTGCCGGAACTCTATCGCGAGCAGTACTCGCGCTGCGATCTGCATCCGCGTTGGCGGCCCGACGGCAAGATGCTGGGGTTCAACTCGGTACACGAGGGTTCGCGGCAGGTGTATGTGATCGACATCACGGCCGCGGAGCGCTGAGCGGCATGCCTGCCTCGGCGATCGGTCGTATGGGCACGCAATACAATTGCGAAAGTGGGCTTGTCAGCGTGCTTGTGGCAAGGATTCTTGAAAGCCCGAGTCCTCTGCGCAGCGGAACGGAGGGCGTGCCGAGTGGCGGATCGGGGCGATCCGTCGCGCGGCACGCCGTTTCTATGCATGTTCCACGGTGCGTCTGTTCCAAGCGGCGCACCTTGCTTTGCTCGGCGCGTCTACTCGGGCTTCTTCGCTTCCTTGCCGGCTGATCCGGTGAGTTCGGCGACGACACCGGCGACTTGTTTGATCAGGACTGGGTTCTGGGTGAACTGGGCCATTTCGGCCACGGCCTTGGCCATGCGGATGGCTTCCGGTCGGCGGCCTTCGGCCACCGCCTCTTCGATCAGTTTCAGTCCCTTGACGGTGACCTCGCGGCACATGATGAGTTTGCGTGCCGTTTCCGCGTTGCGCGCCACGGCATCCCATTGTTCGATGGCCTCGGTCTTCATGACCCAGGGATCCACCTCGAACGTCTCTGCGGTCTGGTCGACGATCTCCCAGGTCAGATCGACCTTGCCACAAGCGATGGCCAACTCCAGGGCCTTGCCCAGCAACGCGTAAGTCACTTCCGGATCGCCAGGTTCGCGTGCGGCGGCCAACAAGGCCTTAGCCGCTTCGCTCTTCTTGAGGAGACTGGCCGCTGCACCCTCGAGTTGAGCGGCGAAACGCTCCTGAAGGGTCTTCTCGGCTTGTTGCAGTTTGGCCGGATCGGTGGGCTTGGGCAATCGCTTGACGGCCTTGGCCGCCTGCGCCGCCTTGGCGCGTTTCTTGGCGCCCGGTTTTGAGTCGTCTTCTGACTTGGGCGGCTTCTTGGCTTCGGCCTTTGGCTCGGCGGGCTTGGGGCTTGGTTTGGCTTCGGGCTTGGGAGTCGGCTTGGCTTCGGGTTTGGGCACGGCGCGGGCTTCCGCCGGCTGAGGCTTGGGCTCGGGTTTGGGGGGCGTGTACGGCACAAGGCTCAAGTCCGGAACAAGCTTATCGACCGGCTGGCCGGCATT
>CALARR010000359.1 GCA_937889015.1 uncultured Planctomycetales bacterium
TCTAGCGGCCGACGTCTTCGAGCTTGAACCAGCGGATGCGTTCGGCCTCGTAGCGCGGCGCGGTCCAGGCCGGCCAGGAGGGGCTTTCGTCGCGGACCTCGTGGTAGAGCTTGCGCAACTGCGCGGACATGGCCACCAGGCGCTGCGGCTCGCGCTGGGCCAGGTCGGTGGTCTCCGACTGGTCCTCGCGCAGGTTGTACAGCTCGAAGCCCACCAGCTCGGCCGTCTTGAAGCGGTGCATGTCGTCGGGGCCGATGTCCTGGCTGGGCTTTTGATCGGGCAGGTCGAATAGGCCCAGGATCTTCCAGTCGCCGACGCGCATGGCCACCTTGGGCTTGGACGTGGCGCGGTTGTATTGCCAATAGAGGGGCGCGCGGCGCTGCAGGGCGCGGTTGTCGAAGACCGGCAGGATGCTGGTCCCGTCCAGGGGACGATCTTGCGGCGCTGGGCAGCCGGCCAGCGCGCAGGCGGTGGGCAGGAAATCCACGCCGCAGACCGGTTCGTCGCAGGTGCTGCCGGGCGCAACCCGGCCCGGCCAGCGAATGATGCCCGGCACGCGGATTCCGCCCTCGTAGACGTGCCCTTTCTTTTCGCGCAACGGGCCGGCCGAGCCGTAGGGGAACTTCACGCGGTAGGCGGGCCCATTGTCGCTGGTGAACCAGACCAAGGTCGAGTCGCGCAGGCCGCACTGGTCGAGTGTGCGTAAGAGCCGCCCCAATTCGTGGTCCATGTGCGTGACGTTGCCGTAGTAGACGGCGCGTTTGGGGTCGTCGGGCGAGGGATACATGTCGATGTACTTGGCCGGAGTGGCGATGGGCTCGTGCGGGGCGTGGAAGGCGCAGTACAGGAAGAATGGATTCTGTTTCGGCCACTTGGTCGTCAGCCATTGCAGGGCCTCGTTGACGATCTGTTCGCTGCTGTAGCCCTGCAGCGGCCCGACGGGCTGGCCATTGCGCACGAAGTTGTCGGGGTCGTGGTGGTTGGGCAGGGCATTGTTCTGGGTGGCGAACCAGTAGTCAAAGCCGTGATCGGAGGGCTGCGGCTGCTGGGGCTGGTTGAACATGCCGTTCATGTGCCACTTGCCCACCTGGCAGGTGGCGTAGCCGCTTTCGCGCAGCAGGCTGGCGATGGTGACTTCCTGGCGCTGGACGTGCATGGGCGAGCCCCAGGGGATATGGCAATGGATTCCCACGCGGCAGGGGGTGCGGCCGGTCATCAATCCGGTGCGCGAGGGGGAGCAGACCGCGCCGGCCGAATAGCAGGCGGTGAAACGCATGCCTTCGACAGCCAGCTTGTCGAGGTTGGGGGTCTTGATGCGGGGGTGACCAAAGCAGCCCAGGTCGCCATAGCCCAAATCGTCGCAGACGACGAGCAGCAGGTTGGGACGCTGGGGATGCGGCGCGGCGGACGAGGCCGCGGCCAGCAAGAGGGCCAACGCGAGCGAGAGACCGACGGAGCGATGGGAAACCATGGGAGCCCCTCCAATAGAACCGGTGGTCCGACTGTAGCGAGTATAGCGTTTGGAGCGGACCGATGCGATGCCCGGGGGGCATGCGCGTACGACCAGATTCCCTGGCAATCGTAACCCGGGCCGTGGCAAGGCGCAGGGCGAGCCGGGCAGAGCGAGACACGCCGCTTGGAACGGACGCACGGTGGAACACGCAAAGTGTGGTGTGCCCGTTCCTGGGCCGCTCGACTTGGCTCTGGCGGTTTCGGGATAAGCTCGGCGTGCAAGAAGGTGAAAAGGACAGGGGGAAGAAACGGGAAAGAAGGCAGGAGCAACCACCAAGGCACGAAGAGAGTGCCTCTTGCAGGTAGCGCGGTTGGCTTGTCCAACCGTGCTGCCCGTACTGCTGGACAAGCCAGCAGTGGCACCGTAGGCTCGCCGAGTCAAGAGACACCGCGACCGCCAGTCCCCAAGGCCGGCGGTCGGGTGCTTGCGTGGTCACTCGGGCACGTTGCCTTGTCCCGGGCGCCAGACCGTAGCGAGTTGTTGTGCCTGCCAGCACCGCGGGGCGATGCGACTGTCCCGCGCGGCGAGGCTGGCTGTAGCGAATCTGCGCCGAACGCTCATTCGTACAGGGAGTAGGACGCGCCAGTCAACGGCGGGAGCGGAGCCGTACCGGTCGAGGACTGCTTGACCGGGGCCTTGGGGGCCTTGGGGGCCGGGGCCGGAGCGGTGACGGGGGCCTTGGGGTCGGCGGGCAAGGGCTGGACCGCGCCGGACTCGCAGCACGCGCCGCAAGCGTAGCAGGGAACGCACTTGTAGACCGGGACCCTCTCGACGACTTCCTTGGGCACAAGCACCTTGCGGCTGCGGACCGGCCCGCACTGCGGCGGGACCATCTTGGGCTTGCCGCAACCGGCATCGCAGCCGGCGTCACAGCCGCCGCATTCGCCACAAGCGCCGTTGTCGCCACAGGCGTGGCAGCGTTTGCATCCGGGCAGCGGAGTGCAGAACTCTTCGCACTTGACTGTCCAGACGACCTTCTTGACTTCCTTGATTTCGCACACCACCTTGCACATCTTTTTGCAGGCGGCGTGGCCGCCGCAATGGGCGCAGTTGTCGGGAGCGCCGCAGCAGGCGTCCTGGGTGGGGCCACAGCCGTGCTGGGCGTAGGCTGCCTGAGTCAGCAGCAGGCCCAGGGCCATGGCGAGCGTGGTACCGATCCGTCTCATATTTGATTCCTCCTATCGTGGCGTAGCGGCGAGCCGTTACGCGAGACTATTCGGGTTCTATGTACAGGCTACGATGGCGGATTTTTGCCGCAACCGCATCAGAAATCCACCTGAACGCGCATCATGGCGATGTCGGCACTACCGCCCGACGTGTTGCCACGGCTGCTGTCGAGGTGGACCCAATCGAACATGCAGCGGGTGTAGGAATTCAGGTACCAGTTGACACCGCAGGTGTGGGTGTAGGCAAGGTCTTGCCTCGCCGAGGCCCAGTAGGCCTCGCTGGCATCGACGTAGTCGTAGCGGTAGGCCAATTCCCAAGCGCCCTTGCCGGTATAGACGCAGTGATCCTCGGCGCGGACGCGGAAGAAGTTCTCATTGACTTTGACACGATCGAACTTGCCTTCCTTGCGGTGATAACCACGATGTTCGCCGGTCAGGAAGTAGCTGACCATGAAGTAAGCGCCGCGGAGCGTGGCTTCGGGGTCGCCATTTTGCGGGTTGAGCATGGCGGCCATGGCTTCCGACTGGAAGGAGAAGGGCCCGTACATGTAGGCGAATTCCAAGCCGGCAAGCTGCCAATCGACAAGATCCGGCCGGCCCGCCTGAATGATGTAGGCGGCACTGCCGCCGAAGACCGTGTTGGGGCGCGCCCGGAAGATGTTATCGCCCACGCCGGCAGTCGACCGGCCCGGTCGATAGCTATAGGCTGCGCCGAGGTGGAGCACACCAGCCTCGGTGGCTTCATCGTACCACGGTTGCCAAACAACGCGGATATCCGCAGTGGGGATCAGCTTGTCGTTGTCGACGCGCGGCAGCGTATCGGGAACGCTGTTCAGGAAGGTGCCGACCTGCCACGCGATGCTGGGCTCTTCCCAGTAGTCATAGCACATCACGCCCATATTGCGGGATGGAACCATGAGCTGGTTGAGCATGGACCGCTCCATGAACGTCAGGTAGCGGGCGCTGGTGAGTTCTTCCAGCGAAAAGGGTTCCCTGAAATGGCCGACGCGGATGTTGCCGACATAGGGCAGATCGCTGACTCCAATGTAGTTGTCTTTGAACTGAACGCCGTTGCCCAGCAGCGTCTGGCCGTTGATATCGTAGACACCACCGACGAAATCGAATTCTGTCTTGTAATTGACGATCTCGAAGGCTTTGCCCTCGGCGTGCAAGCGGACACTGCGGAAGCCGGCGCCATTGACCATGTTTCCATAGGTGCTTTTGTTGAGCGAACTCTGGTCAAACAGCGCGGCGTCGATGACCAAGCGTCCGCCGATCGCGATCGATGGCTTGCCGGCGGCCTTCTTCTTGTCTTCCTTGGCCTTGTCGTCCATCTTCTTCAAGGCCGCCTCGACCTTTTCCAGCCGGGCGGTGACGTCGTCGGTCGCGGTGTAGCCGGAGACGAGTTGGCCGTCGGCGACGGTTTGGGGCGTCTCGGCCACCAAGGAGTAGTTTTGATCGGCCTGGTACAGGGGCTGCTGCCCCCGGCCGATGGCTGGACCGCCGCAGACGACGGCCAGGGCCAGTCCTCCGACCAGCCACTTTGAGATACATCCGTGCATCGATCTTCCCCTCCAAGTGAAAAATAAACCGCCGTTGGTGATCGGCCCCACGCGTGTATTGGGTCAGCCCTCCGCGTGAAGCGGGAGTGGAGGCCGGGGCCTATTGGGCGTCAGAAAGGAATGTCGTAGCTGTCTCGGCCGTTGTCCGGGAAGACCGGCCTCCCGATGGTCGGCCTCGCGACACTACCTGCCTGAGCCGCAATAATCCCTCTCTCGACGGTAAAGGTTGCGCCCCATTATTAGGATCGCGTTTGCGACGTCGTCGCCTCAGGGCTGACGCGCAGCGCGTCGCGACCAACAAGCGCCGCCGCGTCGACCATGACTGGCGCTAATGGAGCAATCGGGGCTGGTCACGGAATGCCTTGAATAGGAATCTTGGGGATCGTGTGGCGTGTTCCGGACCTAGCGGCACGCTCTCTCCTACAGCCGAAACATGCGCCGATTGCGAAAGAAACCGGCAGGTTTGCGGGGAGAGGACAGTCGGCACAACAGGAACAAGCCGGCCGTCTCATCCGAACCAGACGTTACAATCCGACTGCCCAAAGTCGAACTGAAGGCGAGGCCGGCGGGACCCGTGCGGCACTGTGGGCCGGGCGGCCTTGGCGTGGGACGTGAAGAAGCTGACGCAAACGAGTTTGCGGGATCTCTGGGATGCAACGGCGAGGCGGTTCGGTTTCGCCGGGCCGCCCGGCGTGGCTGGGATGGTCTAGGGACAGAGCCTCAGTTGTTGGTCTTCTGCACCAACCGATCGACGCAGGCGGCGATCTGCTGCTCGATTTGCTCGGTCCAGCGCATGGCCGGCAAGCCGTAGACGGCGAAGGCCCCGGCCTCGTAGCGTCCCTCTTCGCGCACGCGCTGGGAGGGAATGTAGGACATCACGTCGTTGGCGTAGCCGGCGATCCAGGTGCGCGGTCCATACTTCTGCTTGAACAACAGGCTGTAATCGACGACGACTTCACCGCCCAGCACGATCCAGATTTGCTCGTCGCTCAGGCGCCAGACCTGCACGGGATAGGGGTAGGTGGCGGGCCAGGATTTTCCGGCGTCAAGTTCGGCCAGGAGCCGGCTGGCCCAGCGCGCCTCGTAGGTCTTCTTCTTGGCGGAGGCTTCGAGTTCCTCGCGCGTGGGATGCTGCATGGCCAGGGGGATGACTTCGAAGGCGGTGCGGAGCTTGGGACGGAGGGACCGCATGGGGGCGGCGAGGGTCTGCTGCACGGAATCGGCCAGGCGCGTGCCGTACTGTTGGCAGAGCTCCACCGTGCGGCGCGGCATGGGATTCTGGTCCGCCCCACAGCCTATGTAGAACATGGTCTGGGCGCCGGGGAAGCGCTGGTTGAGCGCGAGCTGGGCAAACCCGGCGTAGTCGCCGCACCACTCCTGGAAGGCGAGGGTCGTGTTGTGGCAGGCATAACCAAAGAGGACGGCCAGGAGCTTGCCGTCGGGCGAGCGGCAGGCGAGCACGGGGACGGCGTGGTCCATGGGGCCCACCGGGGCCTCGCCGCGTTGGCGCGCGTCGGCCAGCGACTTCTCGGTGTTGTTGCGGCGATTCACGGCGAAGGTGCATTCTCCCTCGCCGGCCCAGAGCGCGGCCGGCTGCAGGGCGGCCAGGGACTGGCCGGCGGTGTCGATGATCTTACGCGTCAACGCGGCCGAGTACTGCGTGATCAACGCGCGCTGCTCATCGTCCAAGGGATAGACGTCGAACAGGGCCGATTCGAGCACCGGGCCGCAATGGGTGTGCGAGCAGGTGAGCATGATCCGCGCGCGGTCCAGCTTGCAGCGATCCAGTAATTCGCGGCAGATGGTGTCGGCCAACGGCCGAGGGAAGCCGAGCAGGTCGCTGCTGACGACGATGGCCTGGCCGCCGTCGGGGGCCTGGATGGCCAGGACCTTCACCCAGAGGTCGTGGAGCGTGCCTTCGGCGGGCTTGGTGCGGCCGCCGTATCCGGCCATCCACATGGGTTTTTCGGGCGTGATGCGCGTCGTGGCGAGGCCGATCTTCCAGGACTCCAGGGACTGGGCCTGCAGGGCGCCTAGCGTGAGCGTCAGAATCCCAAACAGCGCGGCCCCCAGTCGGGCGAGCATCGCGCGCCACGACAGAATCCGACCCACGACACACAGCCCCGTGCAGAGACCTGATGGTTCTCGCATGCGCGCGCTCCTTACTAACCTGAGATGTGATTGGCAGGCATGGCGGGGAGACTCCGGCGGGGAATTCCCTGTGGCGCATTCAGGATAGCCCACGGCGCGGGGTGCGGCAATACGTGGAGGCGAGGGGGGGCGTCAGGCCTGGATCGAGAATCCGCCGGCCAGGTCATCGTCGGCCACCGGCAGATTGAGGAGGGGAGGAGTGTGGGGGCGAGCGGGTTGCTCGGGTTCGGAGGGCGAGCGCTCGACCGGATCGTCGGCGGCACGCTCGCAGACCAGTCGCCAGGTTTCGCGTTCGGCGGAGAGGACGCGCACGGCATCGGCCAAGAGATCGGGGTCGCGGCGGAGATTGGCCTCGACCAGCGTGCGGAAGATGAACATGTACACGCTGGCCATCTTGCCGGTCAGATCCGGGGAGGCCTCGCGGTTGAGCCCTTTGAGCAGAGCGGTCACGACTTCCTGAGCGCGCACCAGGGCCAGGCAGGCCTGCTCGTTCTCCTGGCGCTGCCAATGCTCGGCGGCGCGGTGCGCGGCGCGGATCGCGGCATCGATGAGCATCAACTGCAGTTTTTCAGGAGTCGCCGTGAGGACCTGGGTTTCCAGGTAGTGCTGGCGTGCGGAGTCGTTCATGTGTTTCAGGAGGACTTGGACTTGTCGGAGGTACCGTCGGACTTGATATACACGATGCTATCCAGGAGCGAGAGGCTGGACTCCATCGCGGAGAGGGCTTCTTCGAGGGCATAGAACTGGGCGTAGAGTCGGGCTTCCTGCTTCTCGAGCTGCGATTTCATGCGTTCGATGGTGATGTCGTTGTCATCGATCGTCCGCTGGATGGCGTCGATGCGGTTGGAGAGCAGCGAGTTGTCGTCGCCGGCCAGTTGCTCCAGCAGGTCATGAAGTCCTGCGGAAACGCCCGACTTCTTGTCGCTGAAGAAGGCCGCGACGCCGTCGGGGTCGGACTCGTAGACTTCGGCGAACTGGTCGCTGTCGAACTCCAGCGTTCCGTCGTCGGCCAACGAGAGGCCCAACTGCTCCAGGGACGTGATACTCGATCCGGTCACGGTGAACCGCCTGCCGATCAGGTCGGCCAGGTCCGAACCGAGGCGGATCGCGGTCGGGTCGCAGTTCAGCACGGCGGCCTTTCCCTTGTCGGAGTCGTAGGCCGTGTAGGTACCGAGATCCTCGATGAAGCTATTGTAGTATTGGACGATCGTCTCCAGGGTGCCGCTGAGGTTGCTGTTGGCCTTGCTGACCGTGATCGTGACGGCCGAGGAGGAGGTGTCTTTGGCGGTGAGGGTCAGTCCGGGAATCGCGTCGACGAACTTGCCGGTCGAGGAGGAGACCAGCGTGTTGTTGGCAGCGGTGGTGGAACTGCCGACCAAGATCAGGGCATCCTCGCCGCGGATGTTCTCCTTGAGCGCGAGGCCAGCCAGATTCGACATGTCGATGACGAGATTACCCTGGGCGCCGGTCGTGCCGCTGGTGATGCTCAGGCGGTAGCCATTGCTGGAGCCGTCGTTGCTGACGGTGGCCGTGATGCCTGCCTTGAGGTTGTTCAGCGCGTTGGACAGGTCTTGCAGCGACCTGGTCGAATCGAGGTCGATCGTGTGTCGCTGGCGGCCGTCGATCACCTGGGTAGTGGTTCCACCATCGTCGACGGTGGTTGCCGTCTGGGTGAGGAAGAGAGCGGCGGCCGTTCCGGCGCTACCGTCTTGGACGGTCAGCGTGCCCGTGCCCCCGCCCGAATCCACCAGGGCAATCCCGTCGCCCGTGCCGTTGATCCGAGCCTCGACGGTGAGGCCCGAGCGATTGATGGCCCGGACCACGTCGCCGATGGTGTTGATGCCATCCAGGCTCAAATCGATCTTGGCCGAGGCGCCGGAGCTGTCGGTGAGGGTGAAAGTCCCCTTAGCGACGCCATTTCCGCCGTTGAGAGTGGAGAGTTGGGTGTTCCAGGCGATGGTTTGCAGGTTCAGGTCGCCGCTATTGACCGAGGCGCTGGCGGCATTGACGGCAATGTGCAGGGCGTCGGCGGCATTTGTGCCGTCGGCGTTGGCCACGATCAAGTTGCTGGCGCTGGCGCCGGTGGAGTCGGTGAGTTGGATGCCGTTGCGTGCCGAGTTTACGGCGGCCGTGATTCCCAGGCCAGCGTTGTTGATGGCGTTGATGATGTCGTCCAGGGTCTCGGCAGCGGAGAGATTGACGGTAGCCGAGGCGCCGGAACGATCCGTGAGCTGGATCGCACCCAGGTCGCCGAAGCCGTTGCCGCCATTGAGACTCGACAGGAGCACGGTGCCGGTGCCGGAGAGGATACGTTTGCCGGTGATCACACCGTCGGCGGCCGTGCCGGCGAGTCCCAGGTCCGCGAGGGCCTCGGAGTCGTTGAGCGACGTCAAAGCGAACGTGCCGGAGCCGCTGGTGAGATCGGTGGCGATCAGTCGCTCGCCGTCGGCGGAGATCGAGAACTGGAGTTGGTCCGGGGCGGCGGCATTGAGCCGTTTCAACACATCGCCCAGGGTGAGTTCTTCGTCGACCTCGGCGCTGCCGGAGACGATCGGCGAGAGGTCGATCTTGCCGGTCGTGCCGTCGCGGAGAGTGTACTGGATGTCGTCCAGGATCGTATCGAAATGGACGCCATTTCCGTCGTTCAAGTCGCTGAGACTGATGTTGCCGCTGAGCCAAATGACATCTTTGCCGTCGGCTACGCCGTCGGCGTCATCGATGCCGGCCAGGCCCAACGATTTGGCGGTAGTGCCGCTGCCCAGCTCCTGCACTTTGAGGTTCGTGATCGTCTCGCCGCTGGTGTCGATGAGACGGAAGGCGTCGCCGTTGACCTCGGCCCGGACCTGAACGGCGGTCTGGGTGTTGATGGCCTGCAGCACGTCGTCGACGGTCTGGACGGCCGACAGATCGACCACGGCCGTGGCGCCGCTGCGGTCGGTGATCCGAATGCTGCCGCGGACGATGCCGTCGCCGCCATTGAGGACGGAGAGGTCCTGGCCTTTGGTGACACCGTTGCCGTAGCGGAGGGTCACCGTGCCGCCACCCAGGCTGGAGGAGCTACTCGAGATACCATCGGTGAGGAATTGCTGGCTGGTCGCCGTGCGCACCGACTTGACCTTGTAGGTTCCCACGGCGGGAGAGCCGCTGACGCTGGCGGAGATCACCGAGCTGTTGCTGCTGGAGGCGGATTTCTGGGAATAGAGGGAGGACTTCTGCAACTGGTCGGTGGAGTACTCCAGCGAGAGCAATGTGGCCGAGAGGCTGGTCAGGGCAGTGACGCGCGACTTGAGAAGTGTGTTCCGTGTGGTGAGGTTGTTTTTCGACTGCGAGGCAATGGACATCAGCTTGTCGACAAGGCTGGCATAGTCGATGCCGCTGTAGAGCCCAGTGGTGCTGTTGATGCCCATGTCACACTCCTCAGGGAATGCTGATCGGGAAGGGAGGGGCGGAGCCGAGCCGCCGGCGCGCTCTACACCCCTCGCAACGGTGGCTTTGCGTGTGGATAGAGCCCCTCTCTATCAAGGGATCGACATGCGGATAGTGGAAAATTTAGCGGCGAGGTACTCTGTAACGACTTTTGAGCGGGGAGCTTCATCACGACCCGACTGTTCCTTGGGATCGGACGTCGGGATGCGGGCCGGAACTCGGATTCCCTTGGCGACGGCCACAAGCTGCCACCGCGAAGTGGCGTTGTGAGGCCCCAAATACACACCACAGGGGGGGCGGGGGGCGATACGGAGATCCGACGCGAGGGGGCGCAGACGGGTCGGGATCTCCGCTTCGCTTGAAAGGACCAGAAGCCCAGGCCGTTTCGGCGTCAGGAACGCATCAAGACGCGCGTGGCCGCTGGGCACGAAACTCGGTGGGCGAGCAGCCCACGATCGCGCGAAAGACCTTGGCGAAGTACTGGCTGGATCCGAAGCCGGTTTGCAGGCCGATCTGGGTGACGGTCTCTTCGGGTTGCGCGCGGAGCAGGCCCTTGGCCGCCTCGACGCGGCAGTAGCCCAGATATTCCATGGGGGTCATATTCACGCTTTGCCGGCAGAGGCGGGTGAACTGGGTGACGCCCATGCCGCAGCAGCGTGCCATCTGGCTCACGCACCAGGGACGAGCGAGGACCGCCCGATCGTGACGAACCTCTTGCCAGAACAGTTCCACGGTGCGCTGCGCGGTCGCGAGCGATTCGTCGAAGGGCACCTCGCCCTGGCGGAGGAGTTCCAGCACGAGGACGAACAGCTCGTTGAGATAGGCGGCCAGGCGCGAGGCATTGTCGCCGTCGCGGTCGGCCTCGACGGCCGCGGCGATACGGCGAAAACAGGCGCGCAAGGCCTCGCCGGCGTGCCAGACCGGTTTGGCCGCGTGGCGCAACATGGCGGTCAGTTCTTTGCGGTCGCGGGGCGTGAGCACGAGCCAGGCGGGCCACTGCCAGGGTTGATGCGGGCTTTGGACGCCGACGTCCAGGATCACCCAGTGGAGGCGTGAGGGGGTGACGTGCGGGCTACCCAATCGGTGCGGCTGCCAAGGACGGGTGAAGGTCAGATCGCCGGCCTGGAGTTGGCAGGCGGCTTCCTGGGTGAGGAAGTCCAGCCGGCCGCGTTCGAGGAAGGTCAATTCGATACCTTCGTTGCGATGCCAGTCGAGCCCCCAAGGTTGAGGCTTGGCGATATTCCAGAAACCCAGGTTCCGCATGCCGGGCAGGGCGTGCGCCGGCAGTTTTGTGCCCGGATACTGGCCGCGGACCAGGGCCCGATAGTGGATCGTGCCGGCGGCCAGGGCCTCGGCGACGGGTCGGCAGGCGTCGGCGTGGTAGCGTTGGCGGTGCTCGCGATAGACGGGGGCTGGGGTGCGCATGGTCGCGGCCGATGGTAAAAATCTTTCACGCAAGACATTGCACGACGTACGGCGGGAGGTGTGGTAAGTTTAGCAGCCTAGGCCACACGGTTCCACCATTTGCTGGGAGGTGTTTGCATGCATCGGTCAGCCCAGTCCACACCGGTTTGCGGGTTCCGCACGCGGCGCGAGTTTCTCAAGGTTTCGGGAGGTCTGGCGGCCAGTTCGGCGTTGGCCGGCGTGGCGGTGCCGCACGTCCACGCGGCGGGCGACGGGGCGATCCGGCTGGCCCTGATCGGCTGCGGCAACCGGGGCACGGGCGCGGTGGCCGACGCCTTCGCCAGCAGCGGTGGCCCAGTGAAGCTCTACGCCATGGCCGATCTGTTCGAGAACCGGCAGCAGGGGAGCCACGATCGGCTGGCCAAGCAGTTTGCCGATCGGTTGGATGTTCCGCCGGAACGGCGGTTCTTGGGTTTTGACGCTTACAAGAAGGCGATCGACTGCCTGGGCCCGGGCGACGTGGCCATGCTCACCACGCACGCCGCGTTCCGGCCGGTGCATTTCGAGTATGCCGTGCAGAAGGGCGTGAACGTGTTCATGGAGAAGTCGTTTGCCGTGGACGCGCCCGCGACGCGGCGCATGCTGCGTTCGGCAGAAGAGGCGGAGAAGAAGAACCTCAAGGTGGCCGTGGGGTTCATGTGGCGGCACTCGCCGGCCCGGCAGGAGGTGATTCGCCGCATCCAGGATGGGGCGATCGGGGATCTGCACACGCTGCGGATTTACCGCGTTCACGGGCCGGCGCACAGCCCGCTGAAGCCCAAGGACGAGAACGAGCTCGTCTTCCAGCTTCGGCGCGCATCGCGATTCAACTGGCTGGCGGGAGGGTTCTTCGTGGACTGGCATTGCCACAACGTGGACGTGGCCTGTTGGGCCAAGGGCGCGTGGCCCGTGGCGGCCCAGGGAATGGGAGGGCGATGCTATCCCCAGGCGGGCAACCTGCTGGACCATTACGCGGTGGAATACACGTTTGCCGACGGGACGAAGCTGTTCGCCTTCTCGCGGCACATGAACGGCTGCTGGAACGAGTATGCGGACTACGCGCACGGGAGCAAGGGTTCGGCCGTGCTCATGACGAGCCTGGCGCGGCCCGACCCGCGGATCTATAAGAGCCAGCGGATGGTGCCGGAAGAACTGAGCTGGCAATATGAGCCGCGCGAGCCGAGCCCGTATCACGAGGAATGGCAGGCCTTGGTGGATGCGATTCGGCAGAACAAGCCGCACAACGAGGCGCGGCGTGGGGCGGAGGCGAATTTTGCGGCCCTGATGGGGCGGATGGCGGTACACACGGGCAAGTACATCACCTGGGACGAGGCGTTGAAGTCTGAATTCCAGTACGTGAAGGACATCGATCGAATGACGTTCGACACGCCGGCGCCGATTCAGGCCGAGGCGGACGGGAGCTACGCGCCGCCCCTGCCTGGGGTGAGCAAGGAGTGCTGAGAGGCGGTTCGGCGACAGTCGCTAGGTCCGGGCGCGCTGGCGGTATTCACTGAGCGTGAGTCCGGTGGCCTGGCGGAAGGCGCGGGCCATGTACTGCGTGTAGTTGAATCCGCAGCGGCGTGCGATCTGTTTCAGCGGCAGATCGCTGGCGGAGAGCAGGTTCTTTACTTCGGCGATCTGCACGCGCTGCATCTCGGCGTGGATGGTGTGCCCGAGCACGGCCTTGAATCGCGGTTCCAGCGCGCCGCGCGAGAGCCGCACGTGCTGCAGCACATCGGCCACGCAAATCTGCTGGCAGGCATGCGCACGGATGAACCCCACGGCCGCGACGACCTGCTGATCGTCGGTGGCCAGGACGTCGGTCGAGGCACGGGTCACCACGCCCAGCGGGCCGATGGCCAGCGCCTGGCGCGGGGCCGCGCGACCGGCCATCATCCGGTCCAGCAAGGCGGCCGCCTCGTAGCCGATGCGCTGCGGGTTGACGTCGATGCTGGTGAGGGCGGGAATGGCCAGCGAGCAGAGGTATTCGTCGTTGTCCACGCTGACGACTGCGGCCTCGTCGGGCACCCGGATATTGGCGCGCCGGCAGGCGTCCAGCAGTTGCAGCCCGCGATCGTCGTTGCAGGCCATGAGCCCCACGGGCTTGGGCAGGGAACGGAGCCAGCGGGCCAGATCGTTCTGCTCGTCTTCCCAGCCGTTGCGGCGGCTGCGCGGTCGCCGGGCCGGAAACACGTGGCAATGTTCGCCGGCCTGTTCGACCAGGCAGCGGAAGTGGTCGCAGCGGTCGTCCATGCAGCGCCACAGGCCGCGCGGCAGTCCGCAGAAGCCGAAGTGGCGGAAGCCGCGCTGGCGGAGATGTTCCACGGCCATCTGGGCCACGGCGCGGTTGTCGACCTCGATCAAGGGCAGGCCCAGATCGCGGAGCATGGCTCGCAGATCGACCACAGGCACGCCCAGTTTGAGCACCAGATCCGCGCAGGCGCGGTCACCGATGCGCGCCAGGATGCCGTCGCCGCGCCATTTGCGGAGCCATTGGGGCGGCGGATCGTCGAGGCCGTGGGGCTGGAAGTAGACCGACCAGCGGCCATGTTCGTGATTGTATTGCGCGGCGCCGCGGATCAGGCCCCGGCCGTAGGCGCGCGACGTCTCGATCAGCAGGGCGACTCGTTTCATCCGCAGATCTCCTGGCGGGCAACGACGGAAAGTATACATTGTGTATCCAATGTCGTACAAGCGGCGGCTTGGGGGTCGCAGGGCGCATCGGCTATCATCACGGGCGTGTGCCACGCGTGGCGTGCCGTGGCGCGGGAGGAGGTCCTCGGCCGATCGCACGTCGAGCAAAGGGGAAAAGCGATATGCGGAGTCCCAACCTGCTGCGCAGCCTGTCGCTGGCAGTGGCTCTCACCGCACTGGGCTTGTGGCCACGGGGAACCGTGGCGGCAGACGCGACCATGGACCTGCCCAACCAGCAGCGGGTGAGCCTCGACGGCATCACCTTCGACAGCCGCTTCCCTTGCGGCAACGGGCACGACTTCCGGAAGGTGGGGCCGAATCACTACCGCTTTCGCGCGCGCGCCGGGCGCGAGCCATACGCCTGGCGGTTCTACTTCAAGATCGAGTGCCCCGACGCGGCGGGACGCGAGATTACGCTGGAAGTGGCCGATTTCAACCATGCGGGCCGCACGCTGTTTCACGAGGGGGCCACGGTCTGGTCGACCGACGATCGGCACTGGACCTCGCTCGATCCGCAACGGATGGCGATTGTGGACTCCACGCCCACCGGGCGTGCCGAGATCGACGCTCGTTACGGCGACCGGGCGCACGTGCCGTACGGCGTGCGTTACCGGTTGCGGCTGGCGGCGGGACCGATGTGGTTTGCCTCGCCGACACCCTACGCGCTGGCGCGGCGCGACGCGTGCCTGGCACGGCTGGCCGCGGCGCATCCGGACCTGGTGCAGTTGATTGCGGTGGGCGAGAGCCGGCACAGCCGCTCGCATGGTTATCCGGTCCGTGCGGCTCGGATCGCCAAGCGAGACAGGACGCCTGCGCTTCCGAATATCGTCGTGATCGCCGGAGAGCACAGCGCCGAGTCGGCCGGCATGTACGCTTGCGAAGGTTGGATGGAAGAGGTCCTGGCCCATCGCGATTGGCTGGATCGCTATGCGTTCTGTTTCGTTCCGGTGGTGAATGTGGATGGGGTGTGCTGCGGCACCACGTACCACAATGTGCCGGCGACTCCTGGCGACGGCCCGGGGGAGAATATGTCGGTGGACTGGCGCGAGCCGAAGCAGCCGGAGATCCGCGCGTTGCGTGCGCTGGTGCTGGAGTGGCGTCCGGTGTTCTTCGCCAGCCTGCACAACGGGCGGCACCGGAGTTCGCTGGAGGCCCTTGGCCCGACTGGGCCGGAGAGCGACGCCCTGCTGGCGGCCTGGCGGCGGGCGTTGGGATTGCCGGTGGAAGGGATCCGTTTTCGCGCGGGCAGCCGGGCCTTCAATGTGCTTTCCGAGCAGAACATCACGCCGATGGCCTACACGGTGGAGACCCTGCTGCTGGTGCGTCAGGAAGGCTGCTCGTCGATGCAGGAGAGCTATTTGTTGACGGGCCGGCAACTGGCGCGGGGCACCGTGGCGGCCCTGGACGCGCGGCCAGAGACGGCTGCGCCTGCGGCAGCCGACCGCGCGCCGGCGCAGCCGCCAAAGGTCGCGACAGGCCTACGGTTCGCCGCCGCCGACTTCACCGCACAGTTGCCGTGGTTCTATCACGGCATGCCCTTCGAGCGGTGGCAGGGGCACGACGTGTACAGCTTCGAGGTCAACGGCTTGGAGATTCCGCCGGGCGAGTACGCGGTGGCCTTGCTGCCGCAGGGCGCGCGTGCATCGCTGGCGGTGGGATTCGACGGCGTCCACTTCACGGATATTCCGGTGCACGACGGCCGCGCCGAGTTGCCGACGCAGACGATCGACAACCGCCTGTTGCGGTTCTACGTCCAGTCGCCGGGCGCGAAGCCAGAGGGGCCTTTGGAATCGGTGCTCGTGTATCCGGCGAGCATGCCCTATGCCGCGGCGCGTGACGCGGCAATACCCTTCACGACCTACCGGCGCGACATTCGCCTGGCGGATCACGAGATCCTGCGAGCGGAAGGGTGGGACGAGTTCCATGCGATCTTGCGACGAGAGAGCTTCGGAAAGCAGGAATTGCGCGGCATGTTTGCCGACCTCCTGGACTGGTGCCGGCGGCGGCAGGTCCTCGATCGGGCCGATGCACACTACGGCGCGATCCATTCGGAGGAAGACAAGTACGATTTCCGCGATGCGGCGGCCGCGGCCGTGTGCTTTGCCCACGCCTGGCGCGATACGAAGGACGAGGCCTGGCGACAACGAGCTTTGGCGGCGCGGAGCTATGTGTACCAAGGCCAGCACGTGGAAGATCCGGCCAACGCCCAGCAGTACGGCGGATTCTGCCAGATGGTCGACGGACTGTGGGGCCCCCCTTTCCGCCGCTTGAGCGACAAGCTGCCCAACGTGACCGGCGTCGAAACGTGCATCGCCGTCAACCTGCTGGTGCGCACGATCGAGCTCGGGCTGGAGCCGGCGGAAGAGGACCTGCGGCGGCTGGAATTGGCCGCGCGGTGGGTCGCGGCCAACGAGTTTCGACCGGGCGTGTTCCATCATCACGAGGGTTCGACGGGTGATTGCCAGAACTCCAACGTGTTGGGGGCGATGGCGCTGGCGCGGGCCCATGAAGCCCTGGAACGTCTGGGCCGGCGGCCGCCGGCGGCCTGGATCTCGGCCGCCCAACGCGGCATGCGGCATTACGTCGAGGGGCAAGAGGCCATCG
This sequence comes from uncultured Planctomycetales bacterium, assembly GCA_937889015.1. Classification (GTDB taxonomy): domain Bacteria; phylum Planctomycetota; class Planctomycetia; order Pirellulales; family Thermoguttaceae; genus CALARR01. The sequence goes on from CALARR010000359.1 coordinate 16,560, forward strand.
GCTGCTGGCCGTACCTGTTCGCCACGATCGGGCGCGGCCAGGCCTATCACGAACGCAATTTGCCCGATCAGGGGATGGGCGCCTATCACTTCCTGGTCGCCTGCCGCACGCCCCTGTTCCGCGATTGGCCCCAGGCTGAAGACCGCATGCAGCGCGCGGCGCGGTGGTGGCTGTGCAATAGCCGCATCGACCGCCGCGGTCCGCTGGCGACGATCGACCTGGATGATCGCAAGGCATCCGGCTCGCTCAAGTTCTCGGCTTTCACCTGGTGCCGCTTCATGGCCGCGGCCACGCTGCTGCGGATCGCCGAGCACACCGGCGAGCGCGAACCATGGCAAAGCCTGGCGCGGCGCTACATGGAGCACGTGCATACGAAGCTCTGGAACCACACAGACCCGCACACCGCGCCCGTGCGTCGCGCGACGCGCGACGACATGAAGCTCTGCTCTTGGATCCAGGCGGCGGAATGGGACGCCGTGCTGCTGCGGGACATGGAAGCGCGGTTGCCGTGAGGATGGAGCGCGTGTGAAGATCGGGACCCGAGTCAGGTGGCTACGGCAGCCCTGCGGCATCGTCGGGCAGGCCGTAGAGCCGGCAGACGAGCCGATCCAGTTCGGCTTCGAGTTGCGAGGCCGAGTCTTCTTCGGCCACGGCGCGCCCCGGACCGCTGGCCGGCGCGCAGGCCATGCGCAGACGCACCAGGCGGACCACTTCGTCGTGGGCGCGGCGCTGCTCGGGCTGGGCGAAGTCGATGGTGCGAATCGGGGCGCGCAGCAAGACATGGCCGTTGATGTCCAACCCCACGCCCCGATGCTTGGCCCGATGGCGGAACCAGGTCCACAGCAGCCGGCTATTGAGCAATCCGGCCAGGTAGAGCAGGTCTTCCTGCGTCTGGGTCAGGGGCACAATCACGTTGACGCTGAAGGGGACATACAGCGGGCCGCAGGCGGGGACAAAGGCGGGACGCGGCCCCATCTGCAGCGACACCAGTTTGGCCGTCTGCCAGAGAAGCTCATCGCGCGGCCAATGGAGGCACCACCAGGGACGATGGCCGCTGCGCGTCTCGCGGCGCGCCTGCATGATGGGGCGGAATCGCTGCAAGTGGGCCCCGAGGCAGGGAAACTGGTCGAACCGCGGCCAGGTCTGCGCGGTGGAGTAGATCAGCGACCGGGAAGGACGCGCCGCCAGCCAATAGCGTCCCAAATCGCACAGGTCGTGATAGGGGCGCAGCAGGTCGCGCTCGCCCTGCGGTAGATCCAAGGCGGCGACCTCGGCCGCGGTGAGGGCGAACACCCCCTGCCCCGCCGGGAGTCCAAATCGTTGGGAAGCGGCGCGGGTCACGGAGGCGGGGTTCTCCACAATCCCTTGCCGCACCGCCGCCAGCGCGCTCAAGGGCGGCCAGCGCTCGACTTGCGCCAGCAACGCGTCGTCGGGCGGTTCGAGGTCCAGGTGGCCCTGGCGGAACAGTTGCTCGGCCGGCTTATGGAATCCGCTCAGGGACTGCAGGCCCTGGCAGGTCAACGGCTCGTTGCGGCGAGGGTCGTCCGCGCTCGCGATCCGTTTGATGCACGTCAGCGCGCGGCCGCGACCCTTGCGGAGCGTGAGGATCAGGTGCCGGCCGGAAACGCCGGGAAAGACGCGTGCTCGATCCAGGCAGACGATCTCCTGCACTTGGGCTTCGGTACGCAGGGATTCGATGAGCTTGGCTGCGCCCCGGCCTGAGGTCCAATAGGCGCCGAGCACGAAGGCCAGCCGGCCACCGCTGGCCAGGAGTTCCAGGGCGCGGTGCAGGAAGTAGTAGGACAGATCCATGCGCGGGCTGCGATACTGCCGGCCCAGGTCCGTCGCGGCGAGGCGATCCAGAAGGGCCTTGGCGCCCAACTCGCGGCGATAGGGCGGATTGCCCAGGATCACGCCAAAACACGCCGGCCAGTCCGGCGCGGGGCCGTCGAGCAGGAGATTGGCGCAGCGGATGTTCTGGCCCAGGATTTCGGCCCAGCGCGGATCGGGCTGGCGATGCGCGCTGGTTGCCTCCAGCCACAAGGCGCGCCGCGCCAGCAGGACGGCTTCGCCATCCACGTCGACGCCAAACAAGGTCTGCAACGCGTGCGAGGGATCCATCGCGATGGACGGACGAGCCGCAAGGCAGCGCCAGGCGGCGATCAAGAACGATCCGCCGCCACAGGCCGGATCAAGGATGGTCGGCCATGCGGGAGGGGGATCGGCAAGCACGTTCTGGGCCATGTACTCGGCCAGCCAGGGGGGCGTGTAGAAGGTGCCGGTGGCCTTTCGCCGGTTGCGCGCCACGCAACGTCGCCACGCGCCGTGCCCGTCCGACTCCAGCCGCAGATCCAGAAGACGTTGATGGACGGCGCCCAGGCATTCGGTGGAAGACAGTTCGGTTGAGCCGGCCAAGGCGTGCAAGGCATCGGCCAGCAGGCTGGTCTGGTTGTTTTCCGGTCCGGGCTGGCTGGGCCAGAGCGCCGGGGCAAGCGGCCCCTGGTGGGCGGCAAACGGCGCGACAGGCTGGCCGCCGTCGCGGACGAACTGCGACAGGGCGTTGTCGCTGAGCAGGCCGCGCTGACGGCCGAGGGTCAAGAAGACGGCGGCCTGAGTCACGCGGCGCGCGGCGGCTTCGGCCGCGTTCAATTCGAGCTGCGCGGCCATGCGCACCGCCGTTTGCGTCCAAACGCTCTCCGCGTGCTTGACCAACGGGCGACGGATGGTTGCGGAGCGACGATTCATGGCTGGGCAGGATTCAGACCTATCGCAGCAGCATGAACGTGGCGAGGGGAATCGCCATGATCCGCGGATCCAACACCTCGGCAGTGTCTTCTTGAGTCAGCAGCAGCCCAAAAGGCGCGTTGTTGACCGCCTTTTCGATGAACGTGCGCAGGGCCTCTGTGTCGCGAACCGCGTCCAGCTTGCGTTGATACTTGACTTCCAGCGGAATCCGCCGAGTTCCGACGGTCAGCACGAAGTCGATCTCGGGCTCGCCTTGGCGTGGTGGCAAGTGGGCGATATCGAGAGAAGGAATGGTCGTCAACGTCGCTCCGACAACGCTCTCCGCAATATGACCTGCCAGCGTGGTCAGGTGAGGGTTCTCGGCCAACCCACGGGGATCGAGAGGAACCCATTCCTGCAGCCAACTGGCGCGCAAACCGTGGTCGGCAAGGCAGATCTTCGGGTTGCCGCGTTTGCGTTTCAGCCGGATCTCGAGCGGCTCCACGAGACGCAACAACAGGGTATCGCCCAAGAACCGAAGATAATGGCTAATGCGCTGCGGGCCGACATTGGCGGAAAGCGCTCGCTGCGTCTCTCGGGCCAGGATCATCAGTCCCGGCGATTGGCCGACATAACGACAAGCCAAGCGAAAGACCTCTTCGAGCAAGGGGGCATCCCGCTTTCGGCCGCGATCGCCCAAGCGCAAGTCATGGTCGATGACGCGGCGGATGATCGTCTCGTTTAGCTGGTCGGCCACCTGATTCCAAGTAACATCGAACCGCTGGTGGACCAGGGGATAGCCTCCTCGATCGGAAAAGCACCGGAAGGCCGCGTCACGATTGGGCTGGATCGCCAGACCGTGCTGAACGAGGCCTCTCCAGAAGTCGGGGTGCGTGAGTGCATCCAGTCCGTTGTCGACGAGATACGGGGCCCCGACGTCAATCTGGTGAAAGAGCCCGACCTCAGTCAACGACAGGACCCCCGCTTCGATGGTGCTGATTCTTCCAGCGAGGCTATCCCGGCCCTGTTCGATCCGCAGCGCAGAACTGCCGGTTACCAGAACCTGCGTCGTGGAGTTGTCGACGAGCGACTTCAGTTGCGGCGCCCAGTCCTTGAGATTCTGGACTTCGTCCAGAAACAGGTACGTTGGCTCGCCCTGGCGCGCAGTTTCATTCAACGACTTCTGAAGCACCGCCCCTTCGAACCAGTCCACGAGGCGGAGAAGCGGTTCTGCCAACGCGCCCAGCGCGGGGAGTTCGTCACACTGGACGCGGAAGATGTTCCTGGCCGGCACGCCTCTGTCCAGGAGGTCCTGCAGAACGTGAAACTGCGCGGTCGTCTTGCCAATCTGACGTGGTCCTCGAACGACGACAATCGGTGCGAGCCGTAATTCCAGACGCTTATGGATCGCTCCGACGAGATGCCGTCGGGTCAGCGGCAGGACAGGCAGCGGCTTACCTTCCCACCAGGGATTCATGCGGCGGAGGTCCTGCACCAATTCATGGCTCAGCCGCAACTCAGGAAACAGGTATTCCGTGTTCATCACTGATCCGGACGCATTCGGGATGTTTTCGATTCGCATTCGCGCCATTCGTTAGTGTAGCCGCACTTCCTTCTGCCGAGAATCAAGGTTCGTGGTACCCGGAAGGCACATGCGTCCTCCCCTGACCTCACCTGGGTGCAAGGCCGTGTTGCGGAGGTGACGGCGCAAACGCTGTGGTCTGGCGCTACGATCGGGTGGGGAGCGGCTGTAGTGCATCCCGATAGGCCCAGGATGCGACAAGCGTCTTCCACTGTTTGTCGTACATCGAACCCCGACAAGCGAGGGATTTGCTGTTGGCATGTGCCCGAGGCGTTAAGTATAATCAGATTGACTGCTTTGCTTATTTTACCCCTACGGCACCCCACCTCTGGAGAAGACCGCCGTGGCTAAGAACGAAGGCGAAAAGCCGGACCCGGCCGACATGAGCTTGGAGGAACTGGGTATGTCCAGCTCTGCGGCGTTGGACACGGAGCCACAGGCGAAGTCGGACGACGTTCCGGACGAGGCCGCGGAGGACTTGGAAGAGTCGGCCGGCGAGGAAGAGGAAGAAGAGGAGAAAGAGGCCAAGCCAAGCTACTTCAGCCAGGTCAGCCCGTACACGGTTTTGCTGTTCATCGCCCTGGTGGCAATGATCGTGGCCAGCTTGTGCTTGTATGCCGCCTGGATGCGTTACGGCGGGGATACGAAGGCCAAGAGCTGGAAGCAAGGCGTGGCGATCTCACAGCCCTTCTACCCGGCGCCGGCCAGCAAGACGGCCACCGCCTGACCGATGCTGGTCCAGTTGACCGTGACGGCCTTGTCGGAGCGCGGGACGAGCGGCGCTGCGTGGACGACATTCAGCGGGCAGAGCTTATCCGGAACGCGGTAGTTGAGGGTAGGCGGCACCAGTCCGGCCTCCAAGGCCAAGACGCTGGCGGCCAATTCGACAGCCCCGGCGGCAGCGCCCAGATTGCCGAAGTAGCTCTTGGGGGCGAAGACGGGAACGTCGGGCAGGACCTGGGCGAGGGCTTGCGCCTCGGCCTGATCTTCGGCCACGCCGCTAAGCCCGTGGGCGTTGACGTGTCCCAGGTTCTCGGGACGCAGCGCGCTTCGTTCCAGGCACAGGTTCAGGGCTTGACCGAGACCACCCCAGTGCGGCCGACGGCCATTGGGGCGTGCTTGGCTGGACGAGGCCGAACTGAGAATGCGTGCGAGGATCTTGGCGCCGCGCGCTTCGGCATGGGGGCGACTTTCGAGGATCAACATGGCGGCCCCCTCGCCCCAGACCTGTCCATCGCGGCGTGCGTCGAAGGGGCACAGGACCTGCGACGGCTGGCCTGAATTGCGAGACAGGACGCCGGTGACGCAATGGCGAATCCAGTCGGTCGGGCTGGTCTGGGCGCTGGCCCCGCCGGCGATCATGACCTCGGCTGCGCCGCGTTGGATGGTGCGGATGGCCTCGCAGACGGCCACCAGTCCGGAGATCTCGGCCTGGTGGATGGTGTTGTTGGGGCCCTGGGCGTCCTGGGCGATCGCCACGTGCGAGGCGATCATGTTCGGCAACACCTTGAGGAACAACAGGGGAAAGGCCCGATACATGGCCTCTCCCCAGCGTTGGAAGTGGAAAACACCTCCGTCCAGGCAGTCCCGATAGGTGGGTTCACACTCGTCGAGATCCAGGCAGGCGCGATCCGCCCCCAGCACAACACCAAACCGCCGCGGATCGACCAGGCCGGGTCGCAGTCCCGCGTCGCGGCAAGCCAGATCGGCCGCAGCCAGGCCGAACTGGGCATCGCGGCTCATGAGCTTCAGGCTCTTGCGGCGGCTGACAAAGGCCGAAGGGTCGAAATCGACGATCTCGGCCCCGATCTGGACCGGAAGATGCTCGGCGTTGAACCGGGCCAAGCGGCGCACGCCGCTGACACCGGCCAGCAGGCTGCGCCAAAAGGCGTCACGGCCTACGCCGATGGGAGTCACTACGCCCACTCCGGTAATCACAACCTCGGGCTGTTGCACAACAAGCATCGGGACAAATGGTGTTCGGAAGAATGGGGCCGCGGGACATTGACGCCGTCCAGCGGTCTATTGAGATCCGCATTGCCACTGCCGGTTCCGCGGCCGCGGGAGCCGGACGGAATTGCGGTCATGGGCTACGTCGGCATTA
>CALARR010000360.1 GCA_937889015.1 uncultured Planctomycetales bacterium
AGGGATTAGGGATTAGGGATTAGGAAAGGACGCGCTGCGGGGTTCACTAGCGCAGTCCAATGCCGTCGGCCTTGGTGACGCGGAGGACCTCGTCGATGGTGGTCCGGCCATCGAGGACCTTGCGCCAGCCGTCCTGTCGCAGGGTACGCATGCCTTGGTCCATGGCGGCGCGGCTGATGGCCCAGGTGCTGGCGCGATCGTGCGCCAGTTGCCGGATCTCTTCGGTGCTGACCAGGAGTTCGAACAGGCCCAAGCGCCCCTGGTAGCCGTACTGGCGGCAATGGCGGCAGCCGATGGCGCGATACAAGGGGCGGTCGGCCAGCTCGGCGTGGGGAAAATCCTTGGGCAAGTCTTCACGCTTGGGGTGATAGGATTGCTTGCAGGCGGGGCAAAGCGTGCGCACCAACCGCTGGGCCATGACCGCTTCGACCGTGCTGGACACCAGGAACGGCTCGACGCCCATATCCACCAGACGCGTGAACGCGCCGGCCGCATCGTTGGTGTGCAAAGTGCTGAACACCAGATGCCCGGTGAGCGAGGCTTGAATCGCGTTCTCCGCCGTTTCCAGGTCGCGGATTTCGCCGATGAGGACAATATCCGGGTCGTGGCGGAGGATGCTGCGCAACGAATGGGCGAAGGTCAGGCCGATCTTCGAATGCACCTGGATCTGATTGATGCCCTGAAGCTGATATTCCACCGGGTCTTCGGTGGTGATGATCTTGGTCTCGGGACTGCGGATTTCCAGTAGTGCGCTGTAAAGGGTGGTCGTCTTGCCGGAACCGGTGGGGCCGGTGACGAGGATGATTCCGTGCGGCAGGCGGATCAACTCCTGGAAGATGCGATAGAGGTCACCCTCCATGCCCAGTTTTTCCAGCTTGAACTCCATGCTTCCCTTGTCCAACAAGCGGAGCACGAGCCCTTCGCCGTGGATCATGGGGATCACCGAGACGCGCACGTCCACCTCGCGGCCGGCGACTTTGAGCTGGATGCGGCCGTCTTGCGGCAGGCGCCGTTCGGCGATGTTCAGCCGGGCCATGATTTTCAGGCGGCTGATGATGGCCGCCCGAAACTGGTTGATCTCCGGCGGCATGTGCTGTTGGTGGAGGATTCCGTCGATACGGTAGCGCACCGAGAGCGACGTTTCTTCGGACTCGATGTGCACGTCGCTGGCGCGGGATTCGAGGGCCTCCAGCAGGATTTCGTTGACCAGGCGCACGACGGAAGGCTCTTGGGCCAACTCGGACAGCTCGGAGCCGTCGCTTTCGAGCTGGTCGATGACCTGCATCTCGTCGTCGCCGCGCTGGGCCAAGAGCCCCTTGACGGTCTCGCTGCCCACGCCCAGGTGGTTCTTGATGAGCTTGGCGATTTCGGATCGCCGGGCCAACACGGGCACGATCGTCTTGCCGGTGGCGACGCTGAGTTCGTCGAGCGGATAGAGATTGAAGGGATCGCTGGTGGCGACTTTGAGGGTGCCGTTTTGCTGGGCGATGGGGAACATCGCCTCGCGATGGATAAAGCGTTGGGGGAAGCCGGGCAGCAAGGACAGGTCGATAGGGACCTCGGACAGATCGACAAAGTCCAAGCCGACCTCGTCGCCCAAGGCGCGCAGCGCGGCCTCCTCGCTCACGTACCCCAATTCCACGGCCACCTGGTCCAGGCGCAGACCATCGGCCTGCGCGTTACGTGCGGCTTCGATTTGCTGAGGGGTCAGCAGGCCCTTTCGAAAGAGGATCTCACCGGCTTCCATGTTCGCAATACGAGGCAACGATGGGTGTGACTGGAGCCTACCTCCCTGAACGCCAACAACTCCACGATACGAGCCTCCCGGGGGCTTTGTCCAGCGTTGGTTCTTTCGAGTGGCAGGACGCTCGCGCGGCGGCTCAAAACAGGATCAAGATGCTTGTGTTTGTGCGAATCTTCGGTAATGCTCAGACCGGACAGGAAATGTGGAACGCATCGTGCGACCAGTTTCGGACGCGATGCCCCCCATGTGGGTTGAGGTTCGGTGTGCGACTGATCGGTCTGGGAAGACCAATAACGGGGCCAGGGTGGGAGGCCTAGGCGCGATTGTCGCCCCCACCCTTGGCCCCTAACGCAAGAGCTATTAAAGGCTTACTGCGGCGGACGATCTCCACGGCGGCGGTCGCCGTCACGACGGTCTTCATCGCGACGGTCCCCACGGTCCCCATCACGGCGCTCGGAGCCTCCGCGACCGCGGAAGCCACCGAATCCGCCTGAGGGCATTTCGAACTTGGGGCCTTTCATCTGTTCAAAGGCCTCGCGCTGCTGGGCGGTGAGGATCTTCTCGACCGCTTGGGTCATTTCTGTGCGCAGGCGTTCGACCTGGGCGCGGCGATCCTCAGCACCATCCCGATCCCGGCCGCCGGAGAACATGGCCCGGAGCTGCTCGCCGTAGTTCTCGCGGAGCTTGGTGAGCTGGGCCTTCTGGTCTGCGCTAAGTCCAAGTTTTTCTTGGACTTCGGTGTCGTTAAGGGCACTGTTGCCACGGAGTTGGATCTGGATTTGCTGCAAGCGTTCGACCTGGTGCGGGAGGAGGATGTCCTGCAGCTTCTTGCGAACCAGGGCCGCCATTTGTTTGGCAAGCTCCTCGCGGACTTCTTCGGAGGCGGCGCGGATCTTGGTTTTCTGGTCGTCGACCAGCTCGAGTTCCTTTTGAATGGCCTCCATGTTCAACAGCATCAGGCTGGAATCGCCCCCCGAACGGCCGGGGCCGCCCGTCATCATTCCGCCCGGAGGACCGCCAGGGCCACCCGGTCTGCCGCCTCCTGGCGGTTGAGCCAACACCGACAGCGAGGTGGCGAGCACGATGGCGCAAGTCGCTACCAGAAATAGAGATAGACGTTTCATTGTGACTCCTTTGCGAACGCCAATGAATCGGAGAAGAGAGCAGAGACTGGATCGGAAACAGTGGCCGGCAGCGTCCGAAGCCTTGGGGGCACGATACGTCAGTCGCGCTGCGATATTGCCTCTCACGCCTGCCGTCTTAGCGATTGAACGCAAAGCGGATGCGGAAGTCTCGCGACCAAATCGTTTCTGGTGCGTTTAATCTGTTAAGAGCACGTCTCTGAGCCCCACTTCTGGCTGGAATCGTCGATGTCCACGGGTTGCAGCCATTGCCCGATCGAAGAACAATCGTTTTGGAGGACGTGTTGGATGCGATCACGAGCTGCGGTCATTGTGGGGGTGTTTTTGTCCATCGGGGTCTTGGTCCTGGCACCGGCGGCCAGCGCGCCGGGACAAGAGCCGTCGCGTGGATCGTCGGACGACTCGTCGCGCAGCGAGAGTTCGCGCCGGCATCGCCATCGGAGCCCCTTAGACGAAGATGTTTCGCCGGACGAACCCTTGGAGAGCCGGCAACAGCGTTACGAGCAGTCGCAGGGCTATCTGCGATTCCTGGACGGCAACGGGGATGGGGTGATCGACGAATCCGAGACCAGTGGCCCGCGGCGTTATATCCTGGACCGGATCGCGCGGCGGACGAACATCGAGTTGAAGTATCCGTTGCAGGTCTCGCGCGTGCGCGAGGCGTTGGCCAAGCATTTCAATGTGCCGCCGACTGTGGCCACGTCGACCGGGAGTCCCTTTGGCGGGCCGCCGGGCGGACCTGGAGGACCGGGCGGGCCGGGCGGATGGGGGCCGCCGCCGAGCGGCGGTGGACCGTGGGGGCCTGGTGGCGCGCCGGGGTCGAGCAGCATGCGCCGTGGGCCCGAGGGGCCTGGCGGTTCCGGTGGTCCGTCTGGCAAATCGGCTCCGTCGAAGCCCACCGCGCCCAGTGTGGCGGGCTTTGGCACCGATGAGAAGTTGGCGAGCGTGCCTGGTTTTGGCACGGCCGAGACGAGCGTCAAGCCGGTCGCTTCGTCTTCCACCTCTTCTACCTCTACTGCCACAAAGGTGTCGACCACCAGCGGCAGCGCGCCGCCTCCGGCCACGTCTGGTTCGGCGGACGACAAGATCCGCAGCTACGCCGCCAGCCTGCTGAAGCAGTACGACACGAACAAGAACGGCGTGCTGGAACGGGAGGAGTGGAGCCGCATGAGCGGCGACCCGAAGAGCACCGATCGCAATGGCGACGGCGTGATCACGCTGGATGAACTGAGCGCCAAATTGAGTTCTTACAGCCAGAACCGCAGTATTACACGATCAAGCGCCAGCAGCGGGTCGGCGGACAAGTCGGCCGTGGCCCAGGCCAGTGGGATGCGTTTTCTCACGCCGGCCGAACGCCTGCCGGCCGGACTGCCCGATTGGTTCATCAGCAGAGACGCCGACGGCGATGGGCAGGTGAGCATGGCCGAATACGGCCGTTCGTGGAGCGATGCGGCGGCGGCCGAATTCGCGCGCTACGACCTGAACAACGACGGGTTGATTACGCCCCAGGAGTGTCTGCGGTCGGTGAAGAAGTAGGGGCGGATGACGAATGTCGAATGACGAATGTCGAATGACGAATGTCGAATGACGAATGTCGAATGACGAATGTCG
>CALARR010000361.1 GCA_937889015.1 uncultured Planctomycetales bacterium
TGGCTTGCTAAAAACCGCGTTCTTTTGGACAAAAAGTGATCTTGGTCATTATGTCGGTATTTGTTCCACTATGTGACGTTTTTTCGGGCCCCCGGTGGGCACAGTTTTGGAAAGGATTCCGCCATGAGCATGTCGGTCGAACCCAAGACGTACCGCAGTCCGCGACACAAGTTGCTCGGATTCTTCGAGTCGAGCCGGGATCGCTGGAAGGCCAAGTGTCTGGTTGCCAAACAAAAGGCCAAAGCCTTGGCAAACAACGTCGCGGCGTTGAGGAAGAGCCGCGAGCAATGGAAAGCCCTGGCCCGCGCGCGTCGCGACGAAATCGAGCGACTTCGGCGGGAATTGGAGCAGGCAAAAAACAGCCTCCTGTAGAGGTCATTCCGCCCTCGCCCCCCGTAGAATTCGCCGCGCCGCTGCCGCGGCACCACTATTCGCCGGGCATGATGAGCTTGGTGGTCAAGGGGTTGCTGGTCGCACGGGCGGGCCAGCGGTGTTTGTCGGCGGTCTTGGACTTGGTAGCCCCCTGGTTGCCGGGCGCGGCGGAGATTCCCTGTTCCAACACGGGGCGTATGTGGTTGTTGCGTCTGGGGCTGTATGAATTGCTGCGTCCGCGAGTGAAGGCCAACGACTGGGCGTGGATCCTCGACCACACGATTCAATTGGGGGGGATGAAGGCGCTGGTCATCGTCGGCCTTCGCTTGCGCCGCTGGCAGAAGCGATGCCGGCCGTTGCGTCACGAAGATCTGACGGTTCTGGATGTGACGCCCATGCGGCATTCCAGCGGTCCGGCAGTCGCGGCCCGTTTGGAGGCGGTTGCCCAGCGAATCGGCAAACCGCGGGCGATCCTCGGCGATGGTGGGACCGACTTGAAATGCGGTATCGCCAGTTTTCAGAAGACCCATCGCGGCGTGGCCCGGCTTTACGACATCAAGCACAAGATGGCCTTGTTGCTGCAGGGGCAACTGGAAAGAGACTCTCGATGGGCGAAATTCATCAGTGGCGTGAATCAAACCCGCTCGCGAGTGCTGTTGACGGACTTGGCGTTCCTGGTTCCTCCCGATCTGAAGGCCAAGTCGCGTTACCTGAACCTTCCCCCGCTTGTCGCCTGGGCGCAAAAGACGCTGGCCTTCTTGGACCGTCCGCACGACCTGCCAGGCAAGCCGGTCGATCAGAAGGCCTTGGAGGAGAAACTCGCTTGGCTGCGAGAGTATCGCGAGGCGTTGTACCACTGGTCGGTGCTCTTGGCGATCGCCGAAACAGCCGAGCATTACGTGCGTCACGAAGGCTATCACGCGGCGGCTATGAAACAGTTGCAGCGACGCCTGGACGGGTTGGCGATCAACGCGGCCGCGCAGGCTATGGAAAAGGCCACTCTGGAATTCGTTGCCGAACAGGCGGCTCCTGCGCGAGCCGGTGAACGGCTGATTGGCAGCAGCGAAGTCCTGGAATCGTTGATCGGCAAGTACAAGCATCTTCAAGGCACTCACCGCCAGGGCGGCATGACGCCGCAAGTGCTGGCTTTCGGGGCGATTGTGGCGAAGAAGACAGCGAACTCGATTGGCAAAGCCCTAACCGCTATCCGTACGCTCGACGTTCTGCGATGGTGTCGGAAGCATCTGGGAATGACCATTCAAGCCCAACGCCGCTACGCTTTCCAGGAACAAAACCCGGACATAAAACTACTACCAACACCGCAAAGTTTTTAGCAAGCCACTCTGGCAGGTACTGGGCATTACAGCACGCTTTGCAGAGCATGTCCACCACACCCCCCAACGGCACGTGTATTGATTGCGTTCCTCGTGGCCATCTGGTAACACTGGAGGCAGTTCGGCGAGTCCGCCGGACGCATCGTCTCGCCAATCTTTGGGGGCCGCGCCATACCTCATCCCAGCCGGCGCCAATGATCGCTCTGCAGCAAGTCTACCACCGCCTGTTCGAACGCTTTGGGCCTCAACACTGGTGGCCTGGCGACTCGCCGCTGGAAGTGGTTGTCGGGGCGGTCCTGGTCCAGAACACGAACTGGAACAACGTCAAGAAAGCGATCGCCAACCTACGGGAGGCCAATCTGCTCGATCCCCAATCGCTGGTCGAGATCCCGGCCGAGGAACTGGAGGAACGGATTCGTCCGGCGGGCTATTTCCGCGTCAAGGCCCGGCGGCTTCAGAACCTCATGCGATTCCTCGTCGATCGCTACGGTGGTTCCCTAGAGGCCATGTTCCAGAGCCCACCGGACGAACTGCGACAAGCCCTGTTGAGTGTCAACGGGGTGGGTCCGGAAACGGCCGATTCGATCCTGCTGTATGCCGGGGGGATGGCCGTATTCGTGGTCGATGCCTACACCTACCGTGTGCTGACGCGCCACGGTTGGATCGACGAGGAGGCTGACTACCACCTGATGCAGGAGACTTTCCAGTCACAGCTTGTCAGCGATGCGGCCCTGTACAACGAGTACCATGCGCTGCTGGTTCGGCTGGGCAAAGAGTACTGCCGCAAGAGGCCTAAGTGTAGCGGCTGTCCGTTGCAGGACATGCTGCCCCCTGGTGGCCCGCATGGCGTAGGTGGGGATGATGAGTCGTTCTGTTGACAATCAGGGAAGTGGTGGAGCACGGGCGCTCAGCGGAATCCCGGCTTCGCGAAGAACGTCAACATCGGATGGCAACACTTTTCCCCGTATCAAAGGCGGGCCCGCTGTTCGCACAAGGCAACGGTGCGTCCCCCTTAACCGGAAGACCGCGAAGCGGTCCGCGACCCATCTCCAGCACGCTAACGCGGAGCGCGGGGCAGCGGTGAGATTTGCACTCCGCGGGGGTCTCGCAGATCGATCTGTTGCGGTCCCTGATGCCCGTCCGGGCTCCCCTGTTCGGCGACGATTTCTCGCAGACGCGAGACCTTGTCTGCAGCCGACACCGGGTCGGGCGATGTGGCCCCCGGGGCTCGCCCCCACACGATGCGTGTGCGGCCGTGCGTGTAGACGGAATACATGAAGGCGTCTACACTCTCGGCCGTCTCGGAGGGTTCGATGCGTTCGAGTTTCATGCTGATCCACAAGGGGAGCAGGGCGGCCGCCACCTCGGCCCCACCACTGACGCGGGCATCACCCCACGGCGTTCCCACGGGTCCGATGGGCATGGTCTTGATGCCCACCAAACGCGGATAGCGGCTGGCTTCGACGGGTGAAAAATCGCTGCTCGGGAGCCAAACCCCGGAAGCGTCGACGGGCAGAACCCCGGAACCGGTTGGCACCTCGACCATACACACCGGCTGTCGATAGTCGAGTTCGACTCTCAGTCGCGCGCCGGGGAGCTTCGTCACGCTGCGAACTTTGGCCACCCACGGATGCAGGGCAAAGGAGTCAGCGAAGCGTTTGACGAGATGGTCGTCGAGCACCGAAAGCGACCCGTCGGATGCAGCAACCCGATACACGTCGCCGCGCACGTCGCTGTGGATCCACTTGGGCGGGGGCGTGATCTCGATATTCTCCAGCCGCACCGCATACTGGCTCGAGGTGAGCACATCATGGCCTACGAGGTTCCACGCCAGATACCCACCGCCGGCGAGCACTGCGGCCACGAAGAGCGCGGCCACCATCAGCCCCGGCATCGGCATCAGCCGCCGCTGAGCTCTCTGGGCCGCTGCCTTGCTCTTCTTGCTGCCCCCCATGCTCTACCAAATCTCCAGTTCCAGTTCCAACTCCACGCCCAAGCGGTCGCGGACCTGGTCGCGCACCAGGTCGATCAGCCGCAAAACGTCGTTCCCGGTGCAATCGGGCTCGGCGATGAAGAAATTGGCGTGCCGTTCACTGACCACGGCCCCGCCGATCCGAGTCCCCTTCAGTCCTGCCCGTTCGATAAGCTCCCCGGCGCTGACCGCGCGGGGGTTCTTGAAGACACAGCCCGCGCACTGGTGGCCCATCGGTTGACTGGCCTTGCGGATGATCCACTGCTTCTGCAGACGTTTGCCCAACTCCTGCGGATCGTCTTGTTCGAGTTCCAGCTTGGCGTCGAGAATCACCAACTCGTCCAGACTGCTTTCGCGATAGCCAAAGACCATGTCGTCGCGACCGCGGGTGAGCACCTCGGCGTTGGCCGTGACGAGCGTAGCCTGGACTGTCCACTGGCCAATGTCGCCGCCATGGGCGCCTGCGTTGCCGTGCAGAGCACCGCCCAGCGTGCCGGGGATCGCTACCAAGGTCTCCAATCCTGCCAGCCCCTGGTGTACGGCCGTAGTGACGACGGGCCCCAAACGCGCGCCACCGCCTGCCGTGATGACCGAGCCCTCGACCTTGATCTGGCCGAAGGCCGGCTCCGACAATCGGATCACCATGCCAGGTACACCCTTGTCGCGAACCAGGATGTTCGAGCCATTGCCCAGTACCCGGACCGGCACGTCGTGCTCGCGACAACGACGAACCAACGCGATGAGTTCGTCGGGTTCGCGGGGCTCGGCAAAGTACTCGGCCGGCCCGCCGATTTGGAACCAGGTGTGCATCGCCAGCAGTTCACCCTGCCGCACGACTTTCTCGAAACCGGTAATCAAGCTCATGATGCGTCCCGTCGCGTGAAAGAGAATCGATCCACTCGTTGCCCAACCGCCGCACGTCACCCGCCCCCAAGGTCAATAGCACATCACCTGGAAGCAAACACCCTTCGAGCCACTGGGCAATAGCCTCCAGCGAGTGGACCGGCGGGACCTGAACCCCCCGGGCACGTACCCGCTCGGCAAGATCTTCGGCCGTGACCTCGCCCGGCTGCGCGTGCCCTTCGCGAGCCCGATAGATCTCGGCCACGAACAATCGGTCACTATTCTCCAGGCTGGCGGCGAATTCGTCCAGGAGCTGGGCCGTGCGGGAAGCCTGATGCGGCTGAAATACCGTCCACAGGCGGCGGTTAGGGTACATGAGCCTCACGGCCGCAGTCGCAGCGGCTACCTCGGTGGGATGGTGGGCATAGTCATCCACCCAGTCCCTCCCCCGCCAGGTGACTACATGCTCCAGACGACGGCGTAGGCCGGGGAAAATGGCCAAACCACTGGCTACTTGCTCTCCAGACAGCCCACACCACTGCCCAAGACCGGTCGCCGCCAGGGCGTTGAGTACGTTGTGACGCCCTGCAACAGGCAAGCGAACCGTGGCCCAGCGACTTCCGCCGCGTCGAATCTGGAACATGTACCGTCCATTCTCGTGGCCAAGCTCCACGATCGACCAGTCGGCGGCTGCATCGAATCCAAAGGTCTTGACCTGGCAGGTAGCCACCTGGGCCGCCTGACGAGCTCGCGGACACTCGTGTCGCACCAGGAGCAGGCCATCGCCGGGCAGTTTCTGGACGAACGAGGCAAAGGCCAGATCCAATTGGCCCGGATAGCGGTAGAAGTCGAAGTGGTCATCCTCAATGTTGAGCACCACGGCCGCTTGGGGGGCTAGGTGCAGAAAATTCTCGCGATACTCGCAGGCCTCGACCACGACCAGGTCGCGGCTGCCGGCATGTCCACCCAAACCACCTCGTAAGGGCGCTGCCCCACAGAAAACCGTGGGATCTTGGCCCGCCTCACTCAGCAAGTGGCCGAGCATGGCTGTGGTGGTGGACTTGCCATGCGTGCCGGCCACCGCCAGCCCACGCCGCGCTCGACCAATTTGCCCCAAAGCCTGAAAATAACTCACGATCGGCAATCCGCGTTGTGCGGCGCGAAGCACTTCTGGATTGTTGCGCGGCACGGCATCGCTGATGATGAGGGCCTGTGCCTCTTCCGGCAAGAAGGCCGCATGGTGTCCACGAAACAGACGGACCCCTTGTCCAGCCAAGGGGGCAGCCGGCTCAATGTCCAGATCCGAGCCACTCACTTGCCAGCCCCAACCAACCAAGACCGCGGCCAAAGAGGACATGCCCGCCCCTCCGATGCCCACTAGATGAACACGGCGGCACTGGCGCAAGTCGCTAAGCCCCGTGTGCTTAGAGCCCATCCCAGAACTGCCACCGCCAGGTCGGGCGGCCCAGCGGGAGCGATCTGCCGACAGGTTCTGGGACCGGCTCCTAATAACTCGCGATTCAGACTGTGCCTGGTCGTCGACCGCCATGTCGCCTCGCCCTATGGGGCCATTTGTATGAGAATAGAACGCCGATCATACAGCCAACCCGGAGAAGGGGTCAACGGAGGTGCCTGTCCGCAAACGCCATGCTAGGCCGCCCGTGCTGGAGGAGTGGCATGGGAGGTGCGGATCTCCAGGATGGCTTGCGCCACCTGCTCGGCCGCGCAAGGTCGCGCAAGACGCTGCATGGCCTGCGCCATCTGTCCTCGGCGGGCGGGGTCGGTGAGCAACGGGCGCAAGGTGTCAGCGAGACGCTGGGGGAAGTCCTGCGACAGTTGATCCACAACAGCACAGCCGCCGGCACGTTCGGCTTGGCGCGCGTTGCCGTGTTGATGATTGTCGGCCGCGTGAGGATAGGGGATCAAGATGCCTGGAACACCCGCCGCGGCCAATTCGGCCAGGGTCGTGCCACCGGCCCGACTCACAACCAGATCGCTGTCGGCGAGCAGGTTGGGCATATGGCGAATGAAGGGTCGTACGTCGGCCACTAGGCCACGATCGCGGTAGTCGCTCCGCACATCGTCCAACTCGTCGGGACCCGTCTGGTGTACGATCCGCCATCCCTGCAGAAGGTCTGGAAACCGGGCCAGCGCGGCCGGCAGAGCCCGATTCAACGCCATCGCACCGCTGCTTCCGCCAAGGACCGCCAATTGCGGTTGCCGTGAAATGCGACACGCTGTTATGAACTCGTGACGGACCGGATTACCGGTGACCAATGCTCGGCAACTCTTCGGCAAGCCGGTACAGGTCACTTCAAACGCCACGCAGACGGCTTGGGCTCTGGGAGCCAGCCAGCGCGTGACGCGTCCCGGAACGGCATTCTGTTCCAAGAGCACCAAGGGGATTCCCAGCCAAACCGCAGCCTGCGCAGCCGGCAAGCTGGCATGGCCGCCCAGTCCCACCACAAGGTCAACCCTTTCCCGCAACTGCAGACGCGTTGCGCCAGCCAGTCCGCACAGATTGCTCCAAAGGCATGACGCCAGCTTGCGCCATTGACTGGAGCTTGGCGAGCTAGGCAGCCTGCAATACTCGTGGCCCACTTCCTCGACCAACTCTCGTTCACGCGGCTTGCCAGTGCCCACAAAGCCCACTCGAACACCGGGGGCAAGCCGGGTCAGCCATTCAGCCACGGCCAGCCCGGGCGTGAGGTGCCCGATCGTTCCGCCGCCGGCAAACAGGATGTGGAAAGGAAGGCTCATCGAAGACATCATCGTCTCGCCGTACTTTTCGCGGCGATAGTGGGAGCGTCGGCCGGGTGTCGGAATTCCTGGAGGTTCAATTTGAGCATCGCCATGCCCAGCAACGCGCACAGTGCTGAGGCAATCCAGAACCGCACGACAATGCGAGTTTCCGGCCATCCTTTGAGTTGGAAATGGTGGTGCAGCGGAGCGCACAGCAGCACCCGCCGACCGCGCCACTTGAAGAACCCAACTTGAACAATCACACTGAGGGCCTCCACCACGAACACCGCTCCGACCGGCACCAGCAGCCATTCCTGACGTGAGGCCAGGGCCAGCAACCCCAGCAGGCCTCCCAGCGGCAGCGAACCCGTATCGCCCATGAAGACTTGCGCCGGATGACAATTGAACCAGAGAAATCCCAGCAGGGCGCCGATCAACGCCCCGGCCAGAACGGTGACTTCACCGGCGCCAGCGACGCGAGCGATACCGAGATGGTCGGCCCATGCGGCATGTCCGGCGGCGTAGGCCACGACGGTCATGGCGGCCACCGAGAAGATCAGGCACCCCCCGGCCAAGCCATCCAGGCCATCGGTCAAGTTCACCGCATTGCATGATCCAACCAGCACCAACGTGGCCCAGGGCACGAACCAGACGCCCAACTCCACCGGTGGCAGCAGCGGCAGATGGAGGAACAGACCGCCGGGGAGACCCGACAAGTGTCGCTCCAGCCACAAAGCGGCCACCGTGCAAATCAGCACTTGGCCGGCCAGCTTCCAGCGAACGGAAATGCCGTTGCGCACGCGGTGAAGCTTGACCAGATCGTCGACCGCTCCCAGCATGCCCAGGCCGACTGCTAGCAGCAGAGCGACTTGCACATTGGCGTTGCCCAGGTCACTGAACACGAGCAACCCGGCAACCAGTCCGGCGACAATGAACAATCCTCCCATTGTCGGCGTGGATTCCTTGGCGGCGTGAAGCCGACGCACCTGGTCGCTGTCGCACTTGATGGGCTCGCGAAAGTGAGCGCGAAGCCAAGCGATCCCGTGGGGCCCCATGGCCACGGCCAAGACAAAACTCGCCATGGCCGCCAACGCGGCTCGGAGCGTGATCTTCTCCAGAGACAACCCGCTGCTTGTCGTGTGCTGCCAGAGATGATCCAGAATCCAGAGGAGCATGGCGATCCATGAGTGAACTGACGCGCGGGGCCGAAGGGGCCCCTTCCCGGCGAGTGATTCCCTGAGCTGCCGGGGCGACGCAAGGCGCCGCCCCGGCGCTCAGCCACGAAGCTCCACCGCGAAGCGCTCGCCGGAGCGGCTGACCCAGAAGCCGCGTTCCGGCAAGTTACGTGCTCCTACCCAGGAGGGACGGGCAGTGCCAGGTTCCCGCGTTCCCAGCACAAACGGCAGAGCTCCTTCAACTGGCCACTCATGGTTCTGAACTTCCTCCTCCAATTATCTCAAGCACTACGCCGCAAAGGATACTGTTGCAGGGCGTCGACCACCCGTTCCATGGCCATCACCCGCGAGCCCTTCACCAACACGGAGTCGCCTGGCTGAATGGCCTGCCCCAGGTGCGGCAAGGCCTCTTCGACCGATGCGCAAGGAATCGTCTTCTTGGCAGCCATGCCGGCGCCTCGCGCCGCGGCCACAACATGTCGCGCATAGTGCCCGCAAGCAATCAACAGATCGGCATTGGACACCGTAACCACCTGCCGTCCAATGTCACAATGCAGGCTGGCGGCCATGTCTCCCAACTCAGCCATGTCGCCGCAAGCGACGATCCTCCGGCCCGGTGTATCCAGTCCAGCCAGCAGCTCCAAGGCGGCACGCATGGCGGTCGGACTGGAGTTGTACGTGTCGTTGATGATCAAGGCGTCGCGAATCTGGAGGACTTCGCATCGCATGGGGAGGCTCTGGAATTCAGCCAAGGCCTCGGCCATGGCGGGCAGATCGAGTCCGAAGGCGCGCCCTACCGCTATGGCCGCCAGGGCCGCAGTCAGATGGTGCCGCCCCCAGACTGGAATCTGGAATGACTGGTCGTTCAGCCTGAACGCCAAACGGCCCGGCGATGTGCGCACGTTGGTCGCACAGAGATCGCAGTCCAAACGAGTCCCAACCCAAGTTATCTTGGCGGAGCAGTCACGGGTCATTCGCCGCAGCCAGGGATCGTCGCCGAGGACGGCCAGACCCTCGGTGGGCAATGCCGCCAGTAGTTCGGTCTTCGCCTGAGCGACCCCTTCCTGACTGCCGAATCCCCCAAGGTGTGCATCGCCGATGCACGTGATCACGCCGATCCGAGGCGCACACAGGCCCGCCAACGAAGCAATCTCTCCGACCTTGCTGGCGCCCAACTCCAGTACGGCGTAGTCTTGTCCGCGCTCGGCCTGCAATAGGCTCAAAGGCACGCCCAATTGATTGTTGAAATTGCCCGGACTGGCCGAACCGTTGAATCGCGTCCGCAGTACGGTGTGGATCATCTGTCGGGCTGTCGTCTTGCCGACGCTTCCGGTCACGCCAATCACCGTGCCGCTGAAGTGACGCCGTGCCGTTGCAGCCCAACGCCAAAGTGAGGAAAGCGTGTTGTCGACCAGAATCGCCCAGCGGTCGGCGGGCGGACGTACCGGTTGGCTGACAATCGCGCCGGCCGCTCCGCGGCGGAAGGCCTCGATGGCGAAGTCTGAGCCGTCGTAACGCGGTCCACGCAACGCCCAGAAGACCTCGCCCGCAATAATCTCCCGACTATCAGTGCTCACGGACCCCAGCCGTTGCGTCAGCAGCGCCGGCGCGCGATCTGCGGGCAGTAACTGTCCGCCGATGGCATGGTGCAGGTCCCGTAAAGTAGCCATGATTCTCTCTGCCGACCGCGCCGGGCCGGTGCCGTGGGTGTCATCCAAAGAAGGGGCCCTGAGGCTTGGCCTCCGCGGGCAGGAATTCGTAGAGCCAGCGCCGTGCCACCTCGCGATCATCAAAGGGTATTTGGCGATCGCCGACGATCTGGTGTTGCTCGTGTCCTTTGCCGGCAATCAACACACAATCCCCCGCTCGCGCTTCGCTCAGCGCCAGGGCGATTGCCTCTGTCCGGTCAGGCACGTGCCGCACCGACGCCCGGGAAGAGAACCCGGCCAGCACTTCCTCGGCAATGGCCTGCGGGTCTTCACAGCGCGGATTGTCGGTCGTCACAATGGCCTTATCAGCTTGGGCCTCGACGGCCTGGGCCATCAGCGGACGCTTCTGCTGGTCTCGCTGCCCACCGGCGCCAAAGACGCAGATCAGCCGTCCTCGTGTCACGTGCCGCAATGTCTGCAAGACGCTCGTCAGCGCGTCAGGGGTGTGGGCATAGTCTACGAACACACCGAAAGGCTGGCCACAATCCAGACGCTCCAATCGTCCGGGAACACTGTCCACGGCCTCCAGACCGCGAACCACTTGTGGCAACTCGATGCCGTAGGCGAGACCCAGGGCCGCCGCGACCAGACAATTGGAGACGTGGTGCAGGCCGATCATTCGCGTGCGGACAACAGAAACCTCGCTGCCGGCCGCCAACAGAAAGGTCTGCTCGCTCAGATGACGCTCCAACAGAATCGCGCTGATCTCGGCCGGTTGGTCAATACCTACGGTCAGCACTGGACCGTCGATGTATTGCAGGTAACCGGAGGCCACCGGATCGTCGGCATTGATCACGGCAAACCCTTCCGGAGCAAGGTGCTGAAACAGCTTGGCCTTGGTGCGGCGATAGGCCAGCAGGCTCTCGTGGTAGTCGAGGTGGTCGCGACGCACATTGGTCACACAGGCGGCGTCGAAGCTCATGCCCGCCACACGCTGCTGGTCGAGGGCGTGGCTGGAGACCTCCATCACGGCGTGCGAACAACCGTTGGTGACCATCCTTCCCAACCAGGTGGCCAGTTCGTGCGCTGGGGGGGTGGTGTGGCTCGACGGAACCGTGTGCTGGCCGTCGAAGCAAGCGATGGTGCCCAGCAAACCAGGCCGGTATCCAGCCGTCGAAAGCACACTGGCAATCAGGCAGGAGGTGGTCGTCTTGCCGTTGGTGCCGGTCACGCCGATCACCTTCAGACGCTGGCAGGGCTCGCCGGCCAGGGCCTGACACAAGCGGCCATAGGCCTCGCGCGCATCGGGCACCAGGCACAGCGGAACGGGGGAGTCGGCTACGGGCCGGTCGGCAAGCACGGCTACCGCGCCCCGCGCTGCGGCCTCAGAAACGAACTGCAATCCCTCTTGGCACACGCCGGCCAAGGCGGCAAAAACCTGCCCCACGCCAATCTGACGCGAGTCACAGGAACAACCCGTCACGCAGATGTCATCGGCGCCGATGAACTCGGCGGCCGGCAACACCTGACGCAGGCTAATGCCGTGCCCCAGGGCCGGAGCGATGTGCATGCTGCAAGGGCCTCCCTGCCCCTATTCACGACCATTCCACCGCAACACGGAATCGACACCGAGATCCGAAGGGGGTGTCTATTCCTGGAACCGACCTGCCAAATATTATTGTTGAGCAAGGTCCGATTCGATCTTGTGGCCGCACTGGCGAGGAACTTCCCTGGACCAAGCCGGCGAAACGTTGAATGTCGGGCGGATTGTCCGTTTTTTCCCGGGATTGTCAAGGCGGAAATGCCGTGGTCTGCAACGGGGAGCCCGCCCACGCCGTGCAACGCCGCAGATGTAATCGTTTGTTCACGTAGACATCCACCCCCTGCCAAGCGACCATAGAATGGATCGCACCACTTTAATGCTTACAAGATCATGGCTTACGAAGATTTCGACATCGACACCCTGGCGGCCTACCTACACCTCGGTCCACAGCAGATCGCGCGCCTGGCCGACCGCGGCAAGATCCCCGGACGCAAGGTGAGTGGCCAGTGGCGGTTCTCTCAGGCGGACATTCATCATTGGGTCGAACAGCGCATCGGCTTGTCGGATGAGGACGAGTTGGTTGCCATGGAGAACGTGCTCCAGAGAGCCGCCCCTGCCGCAGAGCAGCAAGAGATCTCGCTGGCTGACTACCTGCCCGCAGAGGCGATCGAAGTCCCCTTGGCGGCTCGCACTCGCAACTCGGTGATTTCTTCGATGGTGGACGTGGCCGCGCGCACCGGTTGGCTGTGGGATCCAGCCAAGATGGCCGAGGCGGTCC
Organism: uncultured Planctomycetales bacterium; assembly: GCA_937889015.1. GTDB lineage: Bacteria > Planctomycetota > Planctomycetia > Pirellulales > Thermoguttaceae > CALARR01. Next base: position 12,409 of record CALARR010000361.1, read on the forward strand.
GCTCACGTGAAGACATGCACCCCACCACATTGGAAAACGGCGTCGCTCTGTTGCACCCACGCCGTCCCATGGCTGCCATGTTGGGGCAGGCGTTCTTGGCCCTGGGAGTTACGCAATCCTCCATTCCCTTCGGATCGGGGGTACCTCCGGCCGATGTGTTCTTCTTGATCTGTTCGGTCGATGACCGGGGCCACCTTCGCGTACTGGCCCGGTTGAGCCGGTTGCTGAACCAGCCGGGCCTGCTGGAGCAACTGCGTTTGGCCCCCGATTCGGCCGCAGCTCGGCATCTCATCTTGGAGGCTGAGTCGAAACTGTGATTGCGGTTTCTGAGGAAGGGGCGGGGTCGACTGGCCACCAAGCGTTCGATAAGATTGGAGAAAAGGGTGCCCCTGGCGGTGGATGGGCGGGGGGCCCAGAGGGGTCGACTCGCACCGGTCCGCTTGGCGAACCCTGCATTGACACTCGACTGCAGTCCGTGAGTTGCCCGGAGATTTCAACTTGACTCGTACGACCAACCCCAGTTTCTCGAATCGTCGTTCGCAGATTGCCGGCCTTAGCGTGGCCGAGTTGGCCCAGGAGTTTGGCACGCCCACGTTTGTTTATGATGCCGCCCGCATCGCGCAACGGGTGGCGGACCTGAAGGCTTTCGACACAGTGCGCTATGCGCAGAAGGCCTGTTCCACCCTGGCGATCCTGGACGTGATCCGCCGCAACGGGGCGGTTGTGGATGCGGTCAGCGCCGGCGAGATCCGACGCGCGTTGGCCGTCGGGTATCAACCCGAAGGGGCGCCGCCGCCGATCGTTTACACGGCCGATATCTTTGATCGGGAGGCGTTGGAACTCTGCGTGGAACGCCAGATCCACGTGAATTGCGGATCGCCCGACATGATCGACCAGTTCGGCACGCGTGCTTTGGGACGCGAGATTACCTTGCGGATCAATCCGGGCTTTGGCCACGGACACAGCCAGAAGACCAATACGGGCGGCGATCAATCCAAGCACGGTATCTGGCACGAGGAATTGGCCGACTGCCTGCGGCGCGCCGATCGTTATGGGTTGAAGGTGACCGGCCTGCACATGCACATCGGCTCAGGCACGGATCTGGAACACCTGGCCCAAGTCTGCGGAGCGATGGAGCAGACGGCCCTGTCGGTCGGACCCAGCGTGACCAACATCAGCACGGGCGGCGGCTTGCCCATTCCCTATCAGGCCGACCAGTCCTACGTGGACCTGGAAGCCTACTACGCATTGTGGAACGCGACGCGCAAGCGGTTGCAGGAGAAGTTCCACCACGCGATCCACCTGGAGATCGAGCCCGGCCGCTACCTCGTGGCGGAGAGCGGTTACCTGATCGCCGAAGTGCGCGCCGTGAAGCATCAGGCCGACAACCTGTTCTACCTGTTGGACGCCGGCTTCAACAACCTGGCGCGGCCGATCCTCTACGGTTCGTATCACCCCATGGCCGTGACCCTGGCCGAGGAAGGACGCTCGGTGGTGGAGCGGGATGTGATCGTGGGCGGGCCGCTGTGCGAGTCCGGCGACATCTTCACGCAGGAAGAAGGGGGCTTTGTGGCCAAACGCTGCCTGCCCGAGGCGCGCGTGGGCGACTTCGTGGTCATCGAATGTGCGGGCGCGTACGGTTTCGTGATGGGCTCGAACTACAACTCCAAGCCCTTGGCCGCCGAAGTGCTGATCGAGGATGGCCGGGCGCGGTTGATTCGCCGCCGGCAGACGTTCGAAGACATGACCCGGCTGGAAGTCTTCGACAGGTAGGAAGCACCGACATCCACCGGTCCCGATATCTGTACCGTGTGCGGCGACGGCCACTACCGAGCACCTATCGATTCCGATGCCACCAATGATCCGCTGTTCCCGTAGCCGCGGAAGGGTCATTGGTAATACAGGACTCTATAGCAAGGGAGCCGAGGATTGCCATGCGATACTTCTCACGATGGGTTGTCCGGTACGCGGTCCTGGCCACGTTGGCCTCGCTGGGGTTAGCAGGCACACGGGCTGCGGCGGAAGGGAAAGGCGAGACCATGTCGTACCGTGAAGCACGTGACTTTCTGGCCAAACACACCACGCTCGTTGAACTGACCACCGAGCAAGGGGCCCGCGTAGCCATCTGTCCGAGGTGGCAAGGACGCGTCATGACCTCAACCTGCGCAGGCCTGGATGGACCGAGCTTCGGCTTCATCAACCGGGCCTTCATCGATCAGGGACAGGCCGATCCGCACTTCAACAACTATGGGGCCGAAGACCGGATGTGGCTTTCGCCCGAAGGCGGCCCCTTCAGCCTGTGGTTTAAGCATGGCGATCCGCAGGATCTCCCGCATTGGTACACGCCGCCGGCATTGAACGAGGGGGATTGGAGCGTGGTCTCGCGCCCCGGCGATCCCCACGTGCGCATGACGCGGCGCATGGAACTGACCAACACCGCACGCACCACTCTGACGCTGGATGTCACCCGGGATGTCCGTTTGGCGCACCAACAGAATCTGGTGGAATGGTTCGGAGCGAAAGTGGCAGCCACACTGGCGAGGCCGGAGAACCGCCTTGTGGGCTACGAGACCGTTAACACGATCACCAACCGCGGTGCAGACATGACCCGCGAAGCGGGCCTGGTCTCCATTTGGATGCTGGGCATGCTCAATGCGGGTCCGCAGACCGCCGTGATTGTGCCCTATCGTCCCGGCGACGAGTCGAAGTTGGGGCCGATAGTCAAGTCAGACTACTTCGGGCCGATCCCGGCCGATCGGCTGAAGATTCTGCCCGAGGCCGTACTCTTCCTGGCCGATGGCGACTATCGTTCCAAGATCGGCGTTCCACAGAAGCGGGCGCGCAATGTGTTGGGATCGATCGACTTTGCCTGCCGTACGTTGAGCTTGGTGCAATTCACCATGCCCGATGACCCGACACAGCAACCGTATATGAACAACATGTGGGGCCTGCCTCAGAAGGAACCCTATGTCGGCGACGTGGCCAACAGCTACAACGACGGTCCGCCGGAACCGGGCAAGAAGGGCTTCGGCGCCTTCTATGAAATCGAGTCGCTGTCGCCGGCGGCCGAGTTGAAGACTGGCCAGTCGCTGACGCACCATCATCGCACGCTGCACATCCAGGCCGACATGCCCGTGCTGGCGGAACTGGTCCGGAAGGTGTTGGGAGTCGACCTGGAGACGGTGCGACGCGAGATGTTTGGCGCCCGCTGACGCGCCGCGGAAAGGCAACGAACGCGGCTTTACGTCATTCGGAACAAATGGAGACTTCAGGGCTCCAGAGGGGCGTTTCGTTCGATCGTGCGTCGTGTGCCTTGTGGTGCTGGCGGCGGACTTCACCGGGCCGGCCGCCCGTCAGGCGATAAAAGGCGTCGCCCAGGTACTTGCGGCTGCGAAAGCCGGTCTGTCGGGCAATGGTCTCCAGCGATAGATCGCTGTCGCGGAGCAGTTCCTGGGCACGCACGATGCGTACGCGAAGGATCTCCTGGTGCGGGCTGCGGCCCAACACGGCCTGCATCTGACGCTCCAAATCGCGACGCGATGTGACGGCAGCCTGAACCACATCGGCGACGCTGATCGGCTGGCAGGCATGATCGCGGATGAATCGCAGAGCCCGGGCCAGAGCCGGATTCTCGACGGCCAGGGTGTCGGTCGACAACCGCGTTACGACGTGACTAGGGGGAAACAGGACCTCGCGCGCCGGCCGGAGCATTCCGCGAGCCATCATCTCTTCCAGCATGGCGGCGGCGCTATGGCCGAAACGCCGTGAGTTCACATCGACGCTGGAAAGCGGGTGCGTGGCGAGGCTGCACAACTCCTCGTCGTTGTCGACGCCGATTACGGCCGCTTGGTCAGGAACGTTGACGCCCGCGCGGCGGCACGCATCAAGCAATTGCAGCGCGCGGTCGTCGTTGCAGCACATGATGCCGACCGGCTTGGGCAGGCTCACCAGCCATCTGTGCAACTGCCGCTGCTCCCCCTCCCAGTCGGGCAGCTTGCCGCGCGTGCGGCGGACCTCGAACACCCGGCAGTCCAGACTGGCCTGGGCCGCGCATCGGCAGAAGTACTCACAGCGGAAGTCCATGTGTACGTGCTGCCCGTGCGGTAATCCGAAGAATCCGTAGTGACGCAGGCCCCGTTGCCGCAGGTGATCGAAGGCCATTTGCGCCACGGACCGGTTGTCGATGCCAAAGATCGGATCGCGAAACTGAGGCAACCGGCAACTGAGATCGATCAGGGGAAGACGCGTGGCCAACAGGACACGAGCCGCACGCTGGTTCTCGATTCGCGCCAGGATGCCGTCGCCACGCCATTTGCGGAGCCACTCGGGCAGCGGATCGTGCTGCCCGTGCGGAGTGAAGTAGATCGACCAGGGGCCACTCTCGCGCAGATAGTCGGCCACGCCGCGGATCAGGCCGCGCGCGTAACCGCGGCTGGTCTCGATCCACACCGCCACGTGAGGAACCTCTTTAGAGCCGGTCCCGGAATCTGTCGGCGGAACAGTCCCGCTGGGTCGCCCGGCCTGGCTGGGGCGCTTCTGGGATAGGTTCGCAGAATCCGTGGGGCGAACGCATCGGGGGCGTCCGGTAGACTTGCGGTTGGAGTTCTTCATGGGACAGGCATCCGTCAAAGCACAAGTGGCGGCGGAACGAATGAGGGCGAAGAGGGATCGCACTTCCTCGGATCGACCGGCAGGAGGGCAATCACCTTGGACAGGCTAGCGGGTGGTTGGTCTGGCGGCAATAGGCCGTTGGCGGGATGTCAGGACAATCGGCCGCAATTGCGCCTCTTGCGGCATGGGCGCCACAGGCTACCCTGATGGCAGGAAGGATGCAGTGCACTCTCTTTCTGCGAAAGGCGCACCATGCAACGCAGGCAGTTTCTGAGAACATCGCTCCCGGCGGCCGCCGCGTGGGGCCTGCCGACCCTGGTCTCCCGCTCGGTTTTCGGGCAGAACGCCCCCAGCAACCGGATCCACGTCGGTTTCATCGGCCTGGGCAACCAGAGCACGATCGACCTGCCCGCGTTCCTCAAGCAGGACGACGTCCAGGTGCTGGCCGTGTGCGACGTGAACACCGGCAGCGACGGATACCTACCCAAGCAGTTCCGCGGACGCAAGCCCGGCCAGGATGAAGTCAACGCGTACTACGCCGCGAAGACCGGCGCAGGGCACTATCGGGGCTGCGACGCGTACGTCGACTTCCGCGAAGTGATAGGACGCAAAGATCTGGACGTCGTGACGCTGGTCGTGCCCGATCACTGGCACGCGCTGATGACCGTGATGGCTTGTCAGGCTGGCAAGGATGTGTACTGCGAGAAGCCGCTGTCGTTGACGGTTCGCCAAGGGCAGGCGATGGTCAAGGCGGTGCGGCAACACGGACGTATCCTTCAGACCGGCAGTCACTTCCGCTCCAGTCCCCAGAACCGCCTCGCCTGCGAACTGGTCCGCAACGGACGCATCGGCAAGGTGCAACGCGTGCAGACGTTCATCGCGCCGCAGAACGCCGTCGATCCGGGGCCAGGCTGGAAGCCCGAACCCGTGCCGGAGGGTCTCGATTACGAGATGTGGCTTGGCCCGGCGCCCAAGGTGCCCTATCACAGCGGGCGCTGCTTCTATCGGTTCCGGTTCAACCTGGACTATTCCGGCGGGCAGACGACGAACTTCGGGGCCCACTCCAACGACATTGCGCAGTGGGGGCTGGGCATGGATGCGACCGGGCCGGTCGAGTTCGCAGACGATGGCTCAGAGTGGCCGCCCCAGGGGAGCCTGTACAATACGGCCACGAAGGTGGCCTTCCGTGCTCGATACGCCAACGGTGTGGAACTGCTGTGCCAGACGGGCGAGCCCAAGATGGGGGCCCGGTTCGAGGGGAGCGAAGGCTGGGTTCAGTTTGGGTTCGGCGGCCTGAAGACCCATCCCGCATCGCTGGCCACCAGCGTGATCGGGCCCAACGAGGTCCACCTGCCCGAAAGCGTTCCCGGCCGCACCGACGACGTGTACCGGCAGTACCTGCCCGACCACGTGCGCAACTTCCTCGACAGCGTCAAGTCGCGCAGGGATCCGATCGAGCCGGTCGAGGTGGGGCACCGCACGGCCACGCTCTGCCACCTGGCCAACATCGCCATGCGCCTGAATCGCAAGATCCGCTGGAACCCGGAACAGGAGCAGATTGTCGGCGACGACGAAGCCGCGGCGATGCTTGAACGGCCCATGCGCACCCCGTGGCATCTATAAGGAGCCCAGATGATGATTCCGGCCCTGTTCTCGGTGAGCTACGGCGGCCTTTGGGGCCAACATCGGCTCGACTTGAAAGCGTTCCTGGCCAAGGCTGCGGACCTCGGCTATCCGGCCGTGGAACTGATGGGCAAACGGCCGCACCTGTCAGTCCTGGATGCCGATCCAAGGCGCGTTTCGGAGCTGCGCGACGCGGCGGCCGCGGCCGGGGTGCAAATCGCCACGATCGCGGGCTACACCAATTTCACGCTCGGCCGCGACACCGAGATTCCGTCGGTCGAGATCCAGGTGGCCTACGTCCGGCAACTGGCCAGCCTGGCCCAACAGCTCGGGGCCAAGATCGTGCGGATCTTCACTGGCTACGTCACCGAGCGTGAGGCGTTCCAACGCGATTGGGACCTGTGTGTCCAAGGCGTTCGGGAGTCGGCCGCGGCGGCGGCCGAATACGGCGTGATCCTCGGCGTGCAGAACCACCACGACGTGGGTGTGGGTGTTGACAGCTATGTGGAATTCCTCGACGAGGTAGACCACCCCAATTGCCGCGCGATGTTCGATCCCTGGTCGCCGGCCCTGCATGGCGAGGATCTTCGGGCCTGTGCCCGCCACCTGGCTCCGCGCATGGTGCAAACCACGCTGGCCGACTATGTGCGCGTGCCGCGCTATGCGTACCAGCCGGGGCTGGTCAATTACGAGCGTTTGGCCGACGCGGTGCGCGCCGTTCCGCTGGGCTGTGGGTTCCTCGATCTCGAAGGGTTCTTTGCGGGGCTGCGCGAGGGTGGTTTTGACGGCTACGTAGCCTACGAGATGTGCTCGCCGCTGCGCGGCGGGGGAAGCGAAGAGAATCTTGACCGCACGGCCCGGGCCAGCTTGGACGTGATCCGGAAACTCACGGCGACAGGAACGGTCTGATGACGCACGATACTAGCAGATCAAGACCCGCGAATCCCGCGCGCCGGGCGTTCTTGACGAAGTCCATCCAGGCGGCTTCGGCCGCCATTGTGGTGCGCGCCCTTGGAGCTTCCCCGACCGCAGCCGGAGAGAAGATGGTTGCGCGGCCGGCAGGCCAGCGCGGGAAAGCATCCCCGGCCGCGCAGGCCGTGAAACCGACCGATATCCGCGTTCGCTCGGTGCAACTGTATTTCCTGCCGATCCAGGCCCGGATGCCGCTGAAATTCGGCCATCAGATCCTCAGCCACATGACCTGCGCTCGAGTGCGAGTGGTCGTCTCGGATCGGGCCGGTCGCACGGCCGAAGGTTGGGGCGAAACTCCCTTGGCGGTCGAGTGGGGCTGGCCCAGCCTCCTGGACTACGAGTCGCGACACCAGGCGATGCGGCAGTTCTGCCAACGCGTGGCTGCGGCCTGGGCCTCGACGGACGCACTGGGGCATCCGCTGGAACTGGGGCAGGACTTCCTGGACGAAGTTCTCCCCGGCATCTTGGCTGAACAGAATGAGAACTCATCCCAGAACCATTCCATCCACGTCGGGCGGCCCAGCGGGCCCGAACTGTCGACAGGTTCTGGGACCGGCTCTAAGAACCTATCCCAGAACCACCCCAGCCACGTCGAGCGGCCCGGTAAGACTGAGTTGCCAGCAGGTTCTGGGACCGGCCCTAAGACGTCGGGTCTGCCGGAGCCGATGCCTCGGCTGGCGGCCTTGATCTGCGCCTCGACGGTCGATCTGGCCGTCCACGACGCCTACGGCATGTTGCATGGGCGCCCGACGTATGCCACATACAACGCCCAGTTCATGAACCGCGACCTGAAGCACTATTTCCGGGCGGATGAACGCAGCGGGGTACGGTTCGAGGGGCGGTTCCCTGACGAGTTCTTGACCCTGCCGCGTCCCGAACGTTTGCCGGCCTGGCATCTGGTCGGCGGCCTGGACCCGTTGGAGCCGGCCGACATTCGCGAACCGGCGCCCCACGACGAACACCCGGTCGCCCTGAGCGATTGGATCAAGCGCGACGGATTGACGTGCCTGAAGATCAAGCTGCGAGGGAACGACGCCACCTGGGACTACGATCGCCTGGTGCGCGTGGGGGCGCTGGGCAAGCGGCTCGGCTCGCCGTGGTTGTCGGCCGACTTCAATTGTACGGTCACCGATCCGGCTTACGTCAACACGATCCTCGATCAGCTCCTGGCCGAGCAGCCGAAGGTCTTCCAGATGCTGCTGTACGTCGAACAGCCCTTCCCTTACGACCTGGAGGCCAACCCGATCGACGTGCGGAGCGTCTCGGCCCGAAAACCGCTCTTCATGGACGAAAGCGCCCACGACTGGAAGATCGTGCGCCGCGGACGCGACCTGGGCTGGAGCGGCGTGGCGCTGAAGACCTGCAAGCCCCAGACCGGGGCGCTGTTGAGCCTGTGCTGGGCCCGGGCCCACGGCATGCCGCTGATGGTCCAGGACCTGGCCAATCCGATGCTGGCCCTGGTGAGCCACTCGCAGTTGGCCGCCCATGCCGGCACGATCATGGGCGTGGAATCGAACAGCAGCCAGTTCTTCCCGAGCGCCTCGTTGCCGGAGGCCGAGGTGCACCCCGGGCTGTATCGCCGGCATGCCGGCCAGATCGACCTGGGCACTCTCGGGCCGACGGGGTTCGGCTATCGGGTGTCCCAGATTCAGCGGGCCCTGCCCGAACCGGCCGGCGCGTTCGGCACGTGACCGCCGTCGCTGCGGTCGGCGATCGAAGGGCTTCCGGGCCCTTGCCAATGCTCCGAGGGCGTTGGACAATAGGGCGATTGGTTTGCACTGCTAACCGCTCGACTCTTGTCAGCTTGCGCTGAAATCGAGCCCGTGGCCGGGCTCCACCGTTCGTTAGACTGCCGTCGAGGAGAGCGGCCAACAGAAGTGCAGGGGATTCGCCGAGCGGCAGCTCGCATTGGTTGGCGCCCTGCGTCCTTCCGGCCGAAAACGTGCCCGTCCCCCCCGGAACTCCATGCAAGACTTTGCCCCCTGGGTGCCCTGGATCGGAGGCCTGCTGGGCCTTCTGTGCCTGGCCGGCGCGTTTCGCGCGGGCCGGTTACGGAGACTGGTCGAGAACCTGCCCACGTCGAAGACGACCGGCGTGTTCGTCGGGTTGGTCGAAGTCCAGGGCACGGCCGAGTCGGCCCAGCCGTTGGCCAGCTATCTGGCCGCCGAGTCCTGCGTCTGGTACCAGTGGAGCGTGGACGAGCACTGGTCGCGGACCGTGACCGAGACCTACACCGACTCGGAGGGCAAGACCCAGACTCGCACTCGCCACGAAAGCGGCTGGACCACCGTGATCAACGGCGGCCAACAGATCCCCTTCTATCTGCAAGACGACTGCGGCGTGGTGCTGGTGCGGCCCGAAGGGGCGAGGATCGAGCCGGCCATGCTCTTCGACGAAATGTGTACGCCAGGCGACGAGTTGTACTACGCCAAGGGGCCTGCCGGGGCCGTGGCCAACTCGGATCATCGGCGCCGGTTCTACGAGCAGGGCATCCGGCAACACGCCGCCCTGTATGTGATGGGCCAGGCGCGCGAACGGCAGGACTTGGTCGCCGCCGAGATCGCCGAAGATGCCCAGGCACCCATGTTTCTCATCTCGACGCGGTCCGAAGAGGCCGTGCGCTCGGGCATGAAGTGGGGCCAGTACGGCTGGGCGTTGGCGGGCCTGGTGCTGGTGGTCGCCGGAGTGGTCGCCAGCGATGCGCTGCGATCTGTTGCGAGCCTCGAGCGGTTGCCCTTGTATCTGGGCGCCGGCGCGATCTACCTGGCAATCGGCGGCATGATTTGGGTGTGGATGGTCTACAATAGCCTCGTGGACCTGCGCCAGCGCGTGCGCCGGGCGTGGACTCTGATTGATATTCAACTCAAGCGCCGGCACGACCTGATTCCGAACCTGGTGCGCATGGTGCAGGGCTACACCGACTACGAGCGGCGACTGCAAAACGAGCTGGCTGCGCTGCGGAGCCAACTCGACGCGACTCCGCCCGGTCGGCCCGGCCCCGACTTCGGCGCCTTGGGACGCGTCGCCTTGGCGATCGCCGAGAGCTATCCGGATCTGAAGGCCAACGAACCGTTCCTGGCCCTGCAGAAGAGCCTGATCGACACGGAGCAGCGGATCGCATTGGCGCGGGGCTATTTCAACGAGATCGCCATGCACTACAACACGCGCCTGGAACTCGTGCCCGAGCGATACGTCGCCGCCCTGGCCGGCATGGGGCCGGAGACGACCATGGAGGCCAACGAATTCGAGCGGGCTCCGGTCCGGGTTGACTTGGCGCCGAGGTAGCTTGGCCAGGCGGCCTGTTTGGTTCGGCGAGTCAGCGTTTCAGGCCGACGGCGAGGCTGTGGCCCTGCTCGCCGGGCACTTCGAAGACCGCGCAGCCGCCGTCCCCGGAGTGGGCGACGCAGGCGGGGCCCTTTTGCGGCGTGCATTGCAGGTCTTTCTGGATCGGGCAGCCGACAACCAGGTGCCGGCCTGGCTTGCCGGAGAACCGGTAGCTCCAGGAGGGCTCGGCCCGGCGCTCGGTAGGAAAGACGATCGTCCAGCCAGCTACTTCGACACCCGCGCATCCGTCGCCGGAGATCGGGACAACGGACTCCGGATCGACGGGGCGCGCCTCGACGTCGTCGACCAACATTACGTGCAAGAAATGGTCCAGGCATTGGGACGTGCGCGGCTCCACCTCCACCCGCCACGCCCCGGCGATCGATTTCCAAGCTTTCGAGAGCGATTCGGGCGGATAGTTCTGTCCGTTGATCGAGAACTCCAGGCCGGACCCGCCGACCAGGTGCAGTTCCGCTTCCTGAGGCAGCAGCGTGAAGCTGGTCAACCGGCCGCCGTGGGGACTGAGTGCGACGCAACAATGCCCGTCGAGGCTCGGCTTATCCGTCGTGTGCAGGAGGAACCGCTTGCGGAACTCGGGCCGGGCCGATTCCACGCGATCGAAGACGACGATCAGGGGATGCGGCCGGTCGCCGGAACGGAGAAAGACGATCTCGCGTTCGGCCAGGCGCACGCGCTGGGGGTCGTAGGCCCGGGTCGCACTGCCCAGGGCGTAGGTAAAGGCGTCGCGGTGCTCGAAACGCTGGATTCCGCCGAGGGCCGCGTGCCCGCCGGGCCGAATGTCCTTCAACTCCGCGGGCTCCTCGCGGAACACCTGCCCACCGTCGTTGGCGGCCTCCTTGCCCGAGACGCGGTACTCCTGATCGGGATCGAAGACGGTGATGGCGTTGTGGGCGATCGTTCGCGTAAGGTAGTTGCGCCAGTGCGAGTTGCCGTAGAGGTCGTAGTGGCCCGAATCGATAGCCAGATCGCCGCGGTACGAGAGCGTGAAGCCATTCTCGTCGCGGTGATGGTGGTTGGCCGAGTAGAAGCCCGACGACTTGAAGAGCAGGTGCGTCGTGCGGTCGTCCCAGCGATCGCGCATGACGACGATGCCGGAGGGGCGGAAACACCGGGCCAGCGGCAAAGGCTGTTCGAGATCGTCCGGCGCCAACGCGCGGACCGAGGCATCGCCGTACAGGATCTCGTAGAAGCTGTCCCACGAACGCGGCAGCATGGCCGCGGCATGACGATTCTTGAGCACTCCGGCGGCAACGACCAGCGAGTCACTCTCGCCGCTCATGGTCCAGGCATACGCGTCGCCAACATTGGCGAAGGTGCCGTCGCCCCGGTTGCCGTAGAGGTACAGGTAGGGCCACTGGCCTCGCCACGGGTAGTATACGCATTCGTTGGTCGCGCTGGACCACACGCAGTGATTACGCGCGTCGGTGTACGGAACCGAGTAGCTCCAAGCCATGTGATGGCCGCCGTCCTGAGCGATCCAGCCCTGGGCCGGATGGTATCCGAACAGCCAGTTGTCGCGCACGCGCCGGAGCTTGGGCTGCATCTCGGGCATCTCGGTCACGATGGCCAGCAGTCCCGCGGCCAACGAGAAATTGCCCCACCGCGAGTGGCCGCTGACGAAGTTGGGACGCTCGGCAAAGTACCAGTTGCGCTCGATGTGGACCGCGATCGCGCGGCGGTACTGTTCTCGGCGCGCCTCAGATAGATCGGGGTAGAGCCAGTCGTAGGCCACGGCCAACGACATGAGTCGGCCCCGAAAATCGTCGTCGGACTTGTCCTGCTTCGGGTCGGCGTCCGCCAGCAGGTCGGCCCAGCGCAGGGCCCAGTCGCGGTAGCACGCCTCGCCGGTCAGCGCGGCGGCAAAGGCCATGTTGCGCCCGTAGGTCCAGCTCTTCAGATACGGATTCACCGTGTACTTGGCCGGGTCCTGCTTCAGCTGGCGCTGTTCCAAAATGGCGGTCATCGCGGTCCACAGGTCCCGATACTCGCCGGCGATACGTTGCCGGAGTACCGGCACGTCGGTGTTACGGAAGAAGAGACGCGGATGGCGAGGGTAGACGCTGAATTGGGCCGGGTCGCTGTGGACCACGACCGCGGGCGTTTCTCGCGCGCCGATCGGATAGTCGGCCTTCGCCGGCACGACGGAAAAGAGTGAAACCAGGGCGATCCTGAGGGATAGGCAGGCGGTTGCACGCATGTTCAGGGCTCCAAAACCAAGACTCGGTCCTCGGCCGGTCCGGTGACGTCGATTTGCAGTCCGGCGTCCGCCCGTCGGCATCGCCAGGCCCAACCATTGGCCGGAAAGGCCTCGGCCACGCGCGTGACCGGGGCCAGGTCGCTACGGACCGTGACCGAGTAGTCGCCGCCGTGGATCAGGTGGAGGATCCAACGCCTCCGGCTCGGCTGGTGCGTGAGGATCGCCTGCTGTTGATCGTTCGACACGACGACCGGGGGCGGTCCGGCGAGCCATTCGATCGCGCTGCGGGTCCATTGCGGCACGTCGAGCGTGGCCAGGTAGGTCACGCTTCCTTCGCCGCAGTGATGCGCGTGGACGAGCGGCCAGGAATCGCCTTGCCAGTTCACGCTGAGCAGCGTTTCGCCGGCCCGGGCCTGCACCTGGACCAGGCTCCGAACCGGAGCAGGCTGGAAAGGATCGCAACCGGAAATCCGGCCTTCGACGGGCAGGTCCTGGGCAACGCCACGCTGCTTGGGCTGATCCGAACGCCTGCTCGACCGGTCGCTCGCCTCGGCGAAACCGCGATAGGACAGGCCCATCTCTTCGGCCAGGGAAAAATCGGCCTGGGCCATGCCGCGCTGATCGTGGCGCAGGGCATCGCCGGCCACCAGCAGCTTTCCGCCCTGACGCACGTAGCGGCGGAGGTGCTCCAATTGCTCGCGGTCCAGGCCTGAGGTCATCGGTAGCACCAGGAGCTTGAACCGCGCGATGAGGCGCTGCGCGTCGCCCAGATCGAGCACGTTGACGAATTCCAGCGGCAGGTTGCGCGCCAGGCAGGCGTTAGTCAGGACCTCCAGCGGCTCCACATAGGCCTTGCGGTCGTAGTTGGGGAAACGGTAACGCGTGCCTTCACCGTAGACGATGCCGACCGGACAGACGGGCACGGCTTCGCGCAGCCAGGGCTCGATCTGGGCGACCATCCGGTAGAAGGGCGCCAATTGCTGGCGATACCAGGCCAGCATCGTCGGGCCGGGCAGGAGGGTGCGATGATCGGTCTGCTTGTGGCCGTAATATGAATAGCATCGCCCGCCCAGGGCCAGGCACAGTCGCCATTGGGGGCGGTCGAGCGGGATCGGCGGATCGGCCTGGGCACGGTTCATCAGCCCGTTGATGACGGCCGACTTGCCGGTCACACCGCGGATGAACAGCAAGTGGAACGGGTCGCCGTACTCGTTGTAGGCGATGTCGAGCGTACGCCCGACGTTCAGATCGATCGGGCTGTTGGCCTGGATGTGGTTCTGCCAAACTTCGAGCGAAGGTTTGATGCGCCGGCACGTGTCGCGCAGTCGCTCAACGGCCCGCTGCAGGGTGAACATGTGGAAATCCTGAGGCCGGCCGGGGGCGACGTGGGCCCAGCCGGTCAGTTCCTCGCCGTAACGCTGCTGATACAGGTCCCTGCAACCGGTGCACCGGCAGCCTTCGAGCGTCTTGAGGATGTCCCAACGCATGCCATCCAGCGGATAGCGTTCGACGATCTCGCGCGTGTAGGCTTCGACGAGCTCCAAGTAGCCCGGCGCGTTCAGGCAGATGGTGCCGGCGGTGCCTTCGGGCCGTTTCTGGATCTGGACGTAGTCCTGGCCCGCGTGCTCGCGGACGTATTTCCAGTTCCAGTTCAGGGTGACGTAACCGAAGGCGGCGATGCGGCGTTTGTGCAGTTCGTCAACAGTCGCGCCGAACCATTCGCCGCGCATGCCAGGGAACTTCTGGCCGACGCGCGTCTCGTAGGTGCAGTAGCCGTGATGGGGTACGGCCATCACGACCGTGCCGTCGACGTGCGTTTGCTCGCACCAGTCGGCCAGGGCCTTCGGATCGGCCTGGGTGAGGAACTCGGTGACTTGGCCGGGGTCGCGGTTGATCCAGCTCCAATCGACGTTGAACTGGCGGAAGCAGGACGTGGGGCCTTGGGGGCGATAGTCGCCTCCCCGCGAGGCAGGCGCGAACCCGTCGTCGGCCCAGGCCAAGCTGCCGGCGGTCCAGGCCAGGACCCAGAAGAGGCCGCAACGCCACACGAAGACTCGGTTCATGGTCGGTCCATGCGTGAGACGTGTTCCCACGGATCGGCGTTGGCGCCCATCCGCTGCTTGATCGGTTCGGTGATGGCTGCGAGCCGGGCACGCACTTCAGGGGTGAGCTTCAGGCCCGAGGCCGTGACGTTTTCGCGCATCTGTTCGGCATTGCGTGCCCCGGCCACGACCGAAGTCACTCCCGGCTGGGCCAGCAGCCAGGCCATCGACACCCGGCCCATGGGCTGCCCCAACTCGTCGGCCACCTGGCGGATCTGGGCGATGGCCGAGAAGGTTTCGGCCTCGCAGCCGGGCTCGCCGTGCCGGGTGAGACGTCGCGTGCTGGCGAACAAGCGGCTCCGGGCCCGCTTTTCAGGCACGTCGTCGGCCGAGGCGAACTTGCCGGTCAGCAGGCCTTGGGCCATGGGGCTGTAGCAGAGGATGCCGACGTCGGTGGCTGCGCAGCGGGGCTGGATCTCGAACTCGATGGCGCGCCACAACAGGCTGTAGGGGACCTGGTTGCTCTCGACGCGCCCGAGGGCCAGGATCTCGTAGCAGTAACCGGGACCAAAGTTCGAGACGCCCAAGTGGCGGACCTTGCCCTCGCGCTGCAGATCCTCCAGAGTGCGAAAGGTGGACTCCAAAGGGATGGCGTGGTTCGGCCAGTGGATCTGGTAGAGATCGATGTAATCCGTGCCGAGGGCCCGGAGGCTGCGCTCGCAACTGGCACGCAACCGTGTTGGTTCCAGGTCCTTAGGCAAGACCTTGGTGGCCACAATGACCTGGGCGCGATGCGTGCCCAACGCCTCACCAAGAATTTCCTCCGCCTCGCCGTCGCCGTAAGCGGGCGCCGTGTCGAAGAAGTTCACACCGACCTCCAGCGCCGCGTGGATGGCGGCCACCGAGTCGCGGCGATCCTGGCCATCCCAGAAGAAGTCCTTGGTGGCTATGGACCAACAACCCAGACACACCTCGGAGACCGAAAGCGCGCTCCGGCCCAGGGTTCGATACAGCATGAAGCCTCCTCCTCGGGAAGACAGGCGCTACGCGACTATGCCTATGTTTTCGCAGCATCGAAGCGGCGAGAGAAGGGGTTCGGCTCAATGCGACGCGGTTTGCTGCTGCCCTTCTGCGGCGGGGTCTGGCTTCCTTGCGTACTCCTTCTGCCTGCTTCCAACCTGCCTTCAATCCAGTATGCTGGAATCTGTATCCGATCTATTGTATTTCGCCGGAATCCGTGATAGCATACATGCCGTCCATTATCCTGGAAGCGTGCCGGTTGGCCGGGAACGCACACGCCACGGATTTCGAGTTCCGTCACCCCTGGCAGGAAGGGCTCGTCGCATGAAGGCATTGCTCAAGAAACGCGCGGAACCTGGCCTGTGGTTGGAGGACGTGCCGATCCCCAAAGTCGGCATCAATGATGTGTTGATCGAGATCCTCCGCACCGGGATCTGCGGAACGGATCTGCATATCTACAATTGGGACGCTTGGGCTCAGAAGACAGTCCCTGTGCCACTGGTCATTGGGCACGAGTTCGTCGGCCGGGTGGTGGAGGTGGGCTCGAATGTCAAGGACTTCCATCCCGGCGAGATTGTCAGCGGCGAAGGACACGTCGTTTGCGGCCGGTGCCGCAACTGTCTGGCCGGCCGGAGGCACCTCTGCAAAGGCACCCAGGGAATCGGGGTCAACCGGCCAGGCGCGTTTGCCGAGTATCTTGTGCTGCCCATGACCAACGTCTGGGCCCACGATCCGTCGCTGCCGCGCGACGTGCAGGCGATTTTCGATCCCTTTGGCAACGCAGTCCATACGGCGTTGCACTTTCCCGTGCTTGGTGAGGACGTACTGGTGACCGGTGCGGGGCCGATCGGTGTGATGGCCGCAGCCGTGGCTCGGCACGCAGGCGCACGCTATGTCGTGGTCACCGATGTCAACCCGTACCGCCTGGAACTGGCCCGTCGTATGGGAGTCACCCTGGCAGTCGACGTCCGTTCGCAGTCCATCGCCGACGTCCAGCGGCAACTGGGCATGCGCGAGGGTTTTGATGTGGGGCTGGAGATGTCGGGCAATCCGCAGGCCTTCTGCGACATGCTCGCCAACATGTGTCACGGCGGGCGAATCGCCATGTTGGGCATCCCCAGCCGGGATCTGGCCATCGACTGGCCGATCGTCATCTTCAATATGCTCACGATCCAGGGCATCTACGGACGCGAAATGTACGAAACCTGGTATAAAATGACCGTCATGCTGCAGTCGGGACTGGACATCACCCCGGTGATCACCCACCGCTTGCACTACAGCGAGTTCGAGCAGGGCTTTGCGGCCATGCAGTCAGGGCAGGCGGGCAAGGTCGTGCTCACGTGGAAGGAGGGTTGATCCATGGCTTACGCACGCTACCAGCAGTATCTGCAAGAGCAGGTGGCCCAAATCCGTGCCAGCGGCTTATTCAAATCGGAGCGCGTGCTCAACTCGGCGCAGCAATCGCATGTGGCCATGTCCGGCCGACCGCCGGTGCTTAACCTGTGCGCCAACAACTACCTGGGACTGGCCAACCATCCGGCCGTGCGCCAGGCCGCAGCCGCGGCCCTCGATCGCTGGGGTTACGGCATGGCCAGCGTGCGGTTCATTTGCGGCACGCAGACCCTGCACAAGCAGTTGGAGCAGTCGCTGGCCCAGTTCCTGGGCACCGAGGATACGATTCTCTACTCCTCCTGCTGGGATGCCAACGGCGGGCTGTTCGAGACGCTGCTGGGCGGAGAAGACGCCGTGATCTCGGACGAACTGAACCACGCCTCGATCATCGACGGCATCCGCTTGTGCAAGGCCCAACGCCTGCGGTACCGCAACAATGACATGGCCGACCTGGAGGCCCGCTTGCAGGAGGCCCGCCCGGCGCGGTTCCGCCTCATCGCTACCGACGGCGTCTTTTCCATGGATGGCACGATCGCCAACCTGTCGGCCATCTGCGAATTGGCCGACCGCTACGACGCCCTGGTCATGGTCGACGACTCGCACGCAGTCGGGTTCCTCGGCGCGCAAGGACGCGGCACGCCCGAGCATTGCGGAGTTCAAAGACGCATCGACGTCCTGACCGGCACCCTGGGAAAGGCCCTGGGGGGCGGCTGTGGCGGCTACACCAGCGGCCGGGCCGAAATCGTGCAACTCCTCCGGCAGCGATCGCGGCCGTACCTGTTCTCCAACTCATTGCCGCCGCCGATCGCCGCCGCTTCGCTCAAAGCGTTGGAAATTATGGGCAACTCCACGGAACTCCGGGACCGGTTGGAGGACAATACCGCGCGGTTCCGCGACCGGATGAGCCGCTCCGGTTTCCAGATCATTCCCGGTGTCCATCCCATCGTCCCGATCATGCTGGGAGACGCTGCCCTGGCCTCGCGCATGGCCGAACAACTGCTGGATAAGGGGATCTACGTAATCGGTTTCTCCTATCCGGTGGTGCCGCAGGGCAAGGCGCGGATTCGTACTCAAGTCTCGGCGGTTCACACCCCGGAAGAACTGGACTTCGCGGTCGAGGCCTTCCTCTCGGTGAAGAAGGAGTTGGGGATCTGAGTGCCACTGGCGATTCGCGTTCGGGCACGTTTGGGAGGTAGTTGGCATGAAATCGAAGCGTCCCGCGTCAGCCCCTCGGCATCCGCCCCAAGCAGATGCCGAGGCCATCGGCAGCGTACTATGCGCGCGCGTGCGCGAACTGCGCAAAAAGAAACATTGGACCCTGGAAGAGATGTCAGCCGCCTGCGGCGTGAGCCGGTCGATGCTTAGCGAGATCGAGCGCGGCAGGGCGAACCCCACCCTCGCGGTTGCCTATCGGATCGCCTTGGCCTTCGGCATGTCGCTGGGCGACCTGGTTGAGCTCCCGAGTCTGCCCCATCGGATCGATGTGATCCGCGCCGACGACCGCACGTACCACTTTCGCTCGGATCGCCATTGCCGCATCCGGACTCTCTCGCCGCTGCCTTTGGAAAAGGCGGTGGAATTCTATGAGATCGTGCTTGCGCCCGGCGGGGCACTGCGCAGTTCGGCGCACTTCGAAGGCGCGCGCGAATTACTCACGGTGCAACAGGGCTCGGTCCTTGTATGCTCCGAGCAAGAGACAGCTGAGCTAAAAGCGGGCGATTCGGCCCACTATCCGGCCGATGCCAGACACTCGATCGAGAATCTCGGCCAGGAGGAAGCGATCCTGTTCCTGGTGGTGACCTACCTGCGCGATTGAGTCCTGCTTTGCGCAAGCACGTACTTGCCGGCGAGCTTCCCTGCTCCCTATGCTGGTTATGGCGGGGGCCGCGCTGGGGCCTTTGCCTCTTTCCGCATACCCGCAACCTGCCGCGCCCTGGTGAAAGGCCCGCCCATGTATGTGCCCGGACGGATGGCCCTGGTTCTTACGATGTTGATCGCAGGCCCGCTTTGTGCGGACCTGCAATGGCAGCCTGATCGTACCGTGCGGAGCCTCGCTCGCCCGTGTCAAGTGGCCCTCGGCGACTTGAACCACGATGGCCAGGCTGATCTGGCCGTGTCCTGCGCGGGCACGACGAACAGCGACGGTCGCGACGATCCGGCTGTCGGCAGCGTGGTCATCTTCTTTCAGCAGAAGGGGCGTTTCGCCGCCCAGCCGGATCGGGAAGTGAAGGTCGCGCGGCCTTGGGGGGTGCTGATCGCCGATTTCGACGCCGACGGCAAGGCGGACTTGGCGGTCAAGGATAGCGGGAAGAAGCTGCATCTGTTCCTGGGCGGAGAAGATCTGGCGGTCGATCACGCGGCGCCCAATATCAACGATTGCGAGCGCTTGGTCAGCGCCGGGCGTCTGAGCCCAGGCGGTCTGATGGATTTCCTCGCCGGGCCCGTCTGGCGCAAGTGGCGCGGCGGTGATCAGTTCCAGAGCGGCTACTGCTATGGGCCGAAGGTCAACGACAATCGCTTGTCCGTCATGGCCGACCTGGATCAGGACGGCAACAACGACGTGCTGTTCAGCGCCGGCAGCGAGATTCGGCTGTACTACGGCCCGCTGACGAACATGATCGTGCGCGCTGAGGAACTTGGACAGTTCGTTACCATCCATTCACCGTGTCCGATCCAAAGCCTGGCGGTGGCCGACTTGAACGGTGATGCACGGCCTGACATCCTTGCCGGGCTGTACGACTCGGCGGCGCGCCAACGAAGTGTGGCCGTTTGGCGCCAGCGTGCGCCCATTGGGTTCGGCGCCGAGGCAAGTCCGGATGTCTTGTTGGCTGGCCTGGGCGGCGGACTGGACACGGCCGACCTGAACCGTGATGGCTTGACCGATCTGGTTGTCTCGGATGGTTCTGCGAGGCGGATCTTCGTGTTCCTGCAACGGCCAGGCCAGTCGCTCTCTGGCAAGGCCGAACAGGCCGATCAGGTGCTGCAGGCCGCAAATCAGGATGTGGTGCTGGGGGATGTCGACGGCGACGGCCTGGTGGACATGGCGGTCAGTGACGGGCGGTCCGCCGTCACCTTCTTCATGAATGACGGCCAGGGGGCTGCCCCGCCGGTTGCCAACAGTCACGGCCCTGCACAGCCTGTGCCAAGCAAGCCAACCGTGTCAGCGCCGAGCAAGAAAAAGGCCGTCGCGGCACCGAAGATCACCGTGACCGCCCCAGGGGTCCCGGCGCCCTCGTTGCATTTGCCGCCGCCCCAACCGGGGCCCGACTATGAGGACCCGCTGCGGATGCCCTTCTACACGGGCACGATTCTGCCCGTGCCGCAGGACGTCACGTATCACGACGAGTTCTTCCCGCTGGATCAGACCGGAATTGTGCTTGGCCCGGGGATCGAGTTCGAAGGGCCGCTCGTCGCGGAATTGCGGCAGCGCATCGAACGTTACGGCGGTCGGCTAGCGCACGTCGATTCCGCGGCCGCGCCGGCCAGCACCCTCATCCTGCTGGGTGACGTACCGGCTGCCGAGGCCTATCTGCAGGGCGACCGACCGCCCGAGCGCGAGCAAGGCTACCTCGTGCGGTGCCAATCCCAGGGTGATCGCAAGGTGGTCGTGCTTCAAGGGCGGGACCGCCTGGGACTGCTTTGGGCCATCGCCTCATTCAATCAGTTGGTCCATCAGCGCGCTGGCCACACGGTGGTTCGGGCGGCTGATGTGCGGGACTATCCCGAGATGCCCAACCGCGGTTTCATCGCCGGGAATTGGGTCGATGGAGTCGGCTATTGCCTGGCCTTCAAGCTCAACAAGCCGGTATTCCAGAGCGCGCTGGCCGACCGCTCGCAGCCCGACCGCCGCAAGTCGGCCGGAGCCTGGCGCAATCCCTTGCCGGAGCAAGTTCGTCGCGATCTGGCGGCATACGGCCAGCGGCTGTCACCGTTGGGGATCACTTGGTACGCGGGCATCAACCCGATCGTCGGCCCGGAGAAGATTCGCAGCGGCAACGAGCAGGACTTTCAGGCGATTCTGGAGAAGGCTCGTGCCGTAGCCGAAGTGGGCGGGCATCTGTGCCTGAAGTACGACGACCATCGTTTTCCGATCAGTCCCGACGACCTGCAACAGTTCGGTTCGGCGCGTGAAGCGGACGTACACTTCTTGAATCGGCTGTACGGCGAGTTGCAGCAGCGTCACCCCCACGCCCGGATCTTGTTCTGCCCGCCGTTCTACTGGGGGCCCGACTCGCCCGCCATCTATCCCGAGCCGCGCGACGACTATCTCTACGCGTTGGGCAAGCGCCTGCCGCCTGGGATCGAGATCTTCTGGACCGGGCCGCGGGTCAAATCGGGCCGCGTCACGCCGGAGATGGTGCAGTGGATCACGGACCGGATCGGGCGTAAGCCCGTCTACTGGCAGAACGGTTTCGGCGCGCCACACATGTTTCTCTATCACTATGCGACCGACCCGGTGCGCGTGTACCAGGAGTGGTTTTACCCGGAATTCTGGGGTCAGGCGGACTGCTACATGTTGAACTGCTCGATGCCCGCCTACGCCGCGGCGGTCGCCACGTGCAGCGACTTTGGCTGGAATCCCAAGACCTACGATGCCGAGCGCTCGGTGCGCGAGGCGGCCAGCAAGCTGGTCGGCCCCGACACCTATCCGGCCTTGGTGGCCCTGAACCAGGCCCTGTCCTGGTTCGATCCCTTCGGCCTGCGGCGCACGCCAGCCGCGGCCCAGCAGTTGCCCGAGATGGAACGCCGGCTGGCCGCGGTGAATGCCGCCTGGAGCGAGTTGCAGCGGCGCAACTTCCGGGCCGTGCAGACTTGGACCGGCATGCAGCGGCATGTGGAGCAGGTGGCACGCTTCTACCAGCAACTCCGGAGTTCGCCCAACCTGGCCGCCTATCGCGACGAAGCGGCCGAGTCCCAACACCAGGCCGCGCGGGAGACAGGTTTCTCGGAAGACAGGGATCAATTGCTCTCGGCCTATGATTTCGCAGGCGGGGCTGGCTCAAAACCCTACGCGGTGAAATGTGAGAAGCGCCTGGCCACCTGGATTTACGGCGCGCAGAGTCCGAACCCGAGCATGGAGGCCTCGTTCACCGTTGAGCCCTTCCCGCCCTCGGGCGATTACGAACTGATTATCTCGGCCCAGGACGACGATGCGGAAGCTGCTTGCCGGATTCGCATCGTGGTCAACGAGGCGCAGATCTTTGCTGGCCCCAACCCGTTTCCAACTCACGGCTGGGCGCGGCAGACCTTCCGCATTCCCGGGGCGTGTCTGCAACGCCAAAACCGCTTGCGGATCGAAAACGCGGAACCAACTGGCCACGGCGGCGGCGCGCCCTTCTTCATGCTCAACTACGCCGTGATTCGCCGGGGCGAGGGATAGAGCGCGTTTCAGATACCTGTATGGGCCTTTTCGCGTTCGGAACCGTGACGACGCGCCGCCAGCAACGCTACACGTGTGTGCGATACGCACGAACAGTGCGCAGGGAAGGCCGGTCGAGGGGCAATTGCGGCGAGAGACGACGCCCCGGGGTCCTCTTCAGCCCTTGTCCGCCTGGCACAAGTACACAAGCAGCGGACTCTTGGCGGCCGTCGTGCGGAGGATGCGGAATCCGGCGCGCAGTAAGAGGCCTTCCATGATCCAATCGAGCGTACTGTATTCCCGGGCGATATGTCTGATGGTCTCCTTGCGCATGCCTTGCGGCAGGGCATGGACGAAACCGTCAAACTGCACGTGAAGCTCTTCGCCCGTGCTCGCGAACACCACGTCGCACAAGAGGAACAGCCCGTCAGGCTTGAGCACGCGGCGGACGTTTTGCAGGGCGACGGCCTTCCACAGGTCGGGCAGATGGTGCAGCGCGGCCACGGACACGACCGCATCGAAATTGGCTGCCGGCTCATCCAGCGTGAGGAAGCCCGCGTGGGAGAACCGCATGTCGGCCAGCCCTTGCGCTCTGGCCTGGGCCTCGGCGTATTGGAGCATGGCAGGCGAGACATCGAGGGCCGTGACGCGATGGCCGGCCTTGGCCGCGGCGCGCGCGAAATGGCCCGTGCCCGTGCCGATTTCCAGGACGTGCGAGCCTGGCGCAAGGGCCAAGGCCGCCAAGAGGCTGGCGTCCTCGGCGGCCAAGTCGCGGAACTCGCTCATCCGCCGCTCGTAGCGTTCGACCTCAGCCATGTCGGCATAGTCAGTGCCGACTTGCTGCACTTCGTTCCATTGCCAGGCGGGTTGAGAGGGCATTGTGTGGCTCGACTCACTTGAACGGGTGGAGGAAGGTTGTCCATAATATGCGGGATTGCAGTCGAATATCGGTGGTGCTTGGTATTCCTAGGAAGGGTATAGTGTGGAGTGTGGTCTCGTTTGGGTTCAGTCGCGCGGAGTCGGGATACGAAGACGTCGGGAGGTCAAGGTCGGTTGGTCTTCGGGCAATTTGATACGCTCCCTCCGCAGTCCGCGCGTACCTCATAGCGAGTTCTGTTTCGCGTGAGATATGACGGTTCCAACCGTCTCTTCACTGGCTGGTACCGGAGTAGTGTCGATGAACTTCGCTGCAATTGACTTTGAGACCGCCAACGAACAACGATGCAGCGCGTGTGCCGTTGGTATCGTCGTTGTCAGGAACTCGGAGATTGCGGAGGAGTATTCCCACCTCATTCGACCTCCCGAGTTGCGATTCAATCGTTACAACACGGCAATTCATGGCATCCATCCGGAAGATGTGCGCGAACAACCGGAGTTCAATGATCTCTGGATTGAGATTCGAAAATACCTTCACGGTCAGCCACTAGTGGCACACAATGCTTCCTTCGATCTCAGTGTACTGACTCGGACGTTGCTGTTCTACGGAATCGAGCACTCTGACTTGACGTACGCCTGCACCAGGAGGATCGCACGAGCGGTATGGCCTGGTCTTCCCAGCTACAATCTAGCAGCGGTCGCGCACCACCTGGGAATCGGCTTCCAGCACCATCGAGCTCTTGATGATGCGCGCGCCTGTGCTGAAGTAGTGCTGCAGGCAAGCGAGAGCAGAGGTGTCCAATCGCTTGAGGAACTCTGTGCCCTATCTGAGAATAGTCCTGCAGCTCCGTCCGCTGGCGTTTGCAGGCGCGCGATTCGAGAATGTGAAGAGCCATTGACTGTGAATCCGGCTCATCCTTTCTATGGTCGCTACCTCGCTTTCACCGGTGGATTGACGTGCATGACACGTGATGAAGCGATGGGAAGCGTGGCTGCCGTTGGTGGTACAAGCGGCGATTCTGTCTCGAAGAAGACCGACTATCTCGTCGTCGGAGGGCTCTACTCAGCAACATTTGCCGAAGGGTACCATACCGGTAAGCTCAAGAAGGCTCTCACACTGTCTTCCCAAGGCGTGCCAATAGATATCTTGACAGAAGATGATTTTGTGAGACTGCTTTTCGGATGACGGTTGCGACTAGTCTGCGTAGATCAGCTTCTCGAACTCGTCCTCGCTGAGCACAGGCACGCCCAGTTGCCGGGCCTTGTCCAGCTTGCTGCCGGCACTTTCGCCGGCCACGACGTAGTCCGTCTTCTTCGAGACGCTCGAGGCCGCGTGCCCGCCGTGCTGGGTGATCAGTTCGTTGATCTGGTCGCGCGTGTGCCTGGTGAGCGTGCCGGTGACCACCAGGGTCTTGCCCTCCAAACGTCCCGCGGCATCCCCAGCGCGCAGTCCGACCGCTTTCATCACCACGCCCAACGAGGCCAGGTCATCGATCGTCTGCGAGCCGAAGTTGCTGTGGAGGAAGTCGTAGACGCTTTGCGCAATGATCGGACCGATCTCGTTGGTGCTGCTCAAGTCTTGGACGCTGGCGGCGCGCAGGGCCTGCATCGTGCGGAATCGCTGAGCCAGCACGGCTGCCACGCGCGTGCCCACGTGGCGAATCGAAAGGGCGGCCAAGAGCCGAGCCAGTCCGCGGTCCTTGCTGCCATGCACGTAGCCCAGGAACTTCTCGGCCTCCTTGTGGCTCATCTTCTCGGATCGCTCCAGACCTGCCACTGTCTCTCGGTCCAGGCGGTAGAGGTCGGCGTATTCTGTAACCAGTCCCTCTTGCACGAATTGCGCCGCACGCTTCTCACCAAGTCCTTTGATTTCCATAGCCGCGGGAGAGACGAAGTGCATGATCCTTGCCTCCGTGTCGCTCTCGGGAAGCGACACGGCCTTCTTCTTGCTGAGGTTCTCGTCTTCGGCGACCGTGTCCATCCGGACTCCGACCTCGGCCAGACGGCGAATTCGGATTGAGAAAAAACGACTCCTCAACGCCTCATGAATCGTTGAACCGAGAATCGGACCGATAGCCGAGATCGCTCCGATCTTGGCTGAGCTGGCCGCTTGAAGGCGATCCATCGAGCCGAAGGCCTTGGCTAAGGCCACGGCCATCGCACCGCTGAGATTCGGCAGAGCGATCGCATACAAGAGCCTGCCAAGGCCGCGTTCCTTGCTCTTCTGGATACCATCGATCAGGCCTTCTGCCACTCTGGGGCCCACGGTCGCGGTCCATTCCAGTCCCATCAGTTGTTCGGCACTCAACCGGTACAGATCCCCATACCCTTGGATCAGCCCCTGCCCGACAAGCTGCTCGACCAGCTTGTCCCCCAGTCCCTCGATGTCCATGGCGTTGCGGCTGGCGAAGTACTGCAGCCGCTGCCTGAGCTGGGCCGGACAAGCGAGGTTCGGGCAGCGGATGTAGACGCCCCCTTCATCCTTGACCAGTTTCGTGTCACACTCCGGGCAGCGGTGGGGAAAGGCGAATTCGGCCAGGTCGGTCTTGCGGCGGTGTTTCTCCACGCGGACGATGTGCGGGATGATCTTGCCTGCCTTCTCCACCACCACCACGTCGCCGACGCGCACGTCCTTGCGGCGAATCTCGTCCGCGTTGTGCAGGCTCGCCCGGGAAACAGTCGTGCCGGCCAGTTGCACGGGCTCCAGCTCGGCCACGGGCGTGATCGCCCCCGTCTTGCCCACTTGGACGCGGATGTCGTTCAGCCGCGTGGTGGCTTCGTACTTCTCGAACTTGTACGCGATGACCCAGCGTGGAGCCTTGGTGGTCGCGCCCAGACTCGCGCGCTGGTCAAAGCGGTTCACCTTGAGCACCAGGCCGTCGATTTCGAAGTCCAACTCGTGCAGACGTTCGACAACCTCCTCGCAGTGTTCGACAGCCGCAGCAAAACCGTCGAAACAGCGGACTTCCGGCGTAATCGGGATGCCGTAGGACTGCATCTCGGCCAGGAACTCCATGTGCGTGCGCGCCTTCAGCCCCTCGTTGGCGCCCACCCCGTGACAGAAGAATCGCAGCCGGCGCTGGGCCGGGATGCGCGGATCGAGCATGCGGAAGCTGCCGGCCGTCACGTTGCGCGTGTTGGCGAAAATAGCCTCGCCCTGACGCTGCTGGACCTCGTTCAGGGCCACCAGGTCGGAATTAGTCATGTATATCTCGCCACGCACTTCCAGCAGTGGCGGGAAACCGTGACCCTCCAGACGCAACGGCACGCCGCGCACGGTGCGCACGTTGTGGGTGATGTCGTCGCCCACGCGCCCATTGCCTCGCGTCACGCCGCAAACGAGTTGCCCCTCCTCGTAGATCAACGAGACGGCCACGCCGTCGACCTTCAACTCCACGACCCATTCGATCTTCTCGTCAGGCAGAAGCTTGGCCGTGCGCTGGCCAAACTTGTTGAGGTCCTCGATGCTGTAGGTGTTGTCGATCGAGAGCATCGGCAGGCGATGCTCGACCGGGCGCAACTCCGAAACCGGCCGATCGCCAATCCGCTGCGTGGGGCTGTCCGGGGTGACCAGCTCGGGGTGCGCGGCCTCCAGGGCCTTGAGCCGCGACAGAAGTCGGTCGTACTCCAAATCGCCGATTTCCGGCCGCGCCTCGACATAGTACAGATGGTCGTGGCGACGAATCTCCTCGCGCAGTCTTTCGATGTCTCGCGCCGCTTGACTGGCCATTCCGCCTTCCAGATCTCGAATGCCGACTTCCGAACCGTATTCACTGACAGCCGCAAGCGGCTACGCACGTGTCGCGCATCCCGCGCAGCGGATGGGGAATCAGGCAGATGAACTTCAGCGCGCCGGGGCCCGTGTTGCGGAATTGGTGTAGTTGATTCGGCGGGACATAGATCACGCTGCCCGCGCGAATCGGGTGCTCGCGGTCTCCCTCCACCGCCACGCCCGAGCCTTCCAGGATGAACACCTCGTGCTCGTAGCCGTGAGTGTGTTTGGGGGTGTGGCCGGAGGGGGCGACTTCAAACTGCCGCATGGAGAAGCTCGGCGCGCCGTCGGGCTCGCCCACCAGGCAGCGAATCTTGCAGCCCACGGCCCCCTCTTGTTGAACGGGCGTGGCCTCGATCTGTTCGTAATGCACGATCTTCATGAAGTACTCTCTCTCTTGTGCAAGGCTCGGCATGTCTGCCATCCCTCAGGCAAGAAGTGCGGTGCGGGCCAGCGGAGGGGGCCCCGATTCGTGCGGCAGTCTGCCGCATCGTGTTGCACGACTCTTCTGAGCACGAACAGACAATGCGAAGGAAGAAAAAACCTCGAGGTTGACGACTCCCAGCGCTGCAGCAGCCTCCGCGAAGAAGGCTACACAGCCGTCCACCTCGAGGTTGTTATTGCGTCTCAGGTAAGTAATGCTGCAAGGCCGACCATCGGGAGGCCGGTTCTCCAGGGTAACGGCCGGGACAGCTACGACACTCCTTTTCTGACACCCAATAATCACCGCAGGGTCTCGTATCTCGCTGGGGCGGACCGCATCAGACTTCAGTATAGCGTCCGGCGCCTCGGGGTGAGCCAAGTCGGCCACCGCCTGGCCCAGTCTGGTTCGTTTCCCATCAGCCAGACCCTCTTCTACAACAGTCCGGCGGCCCCTGTCAAGAGGGGTGAGGGAGGGCTCCCCAAGCGGCGGCCACCTCACTCGCGACCGCACGCGGCCAAGGCCTGCACCAGGCCGACGAACGTCTCGCCCCGGTGCCGGTAATTGATGAACTGATCGAGGCTTGCGCAGCCGGGCGAGAGAACCACCGCATCTCCCGCTGCCGAGTTCTGCCAGACCCACTCCAACGCTTGGGCCAGTGTCGGCACAGCCGTACTGGCCACATTCGGCGCGAGTTCTGCCGCCTGTTCGAGCAATCGCCTGCCCACGGCACCGAAGAAAGCGACACCACGTGCCCGTGACGCAATCGCCGCCAGCATCTCCCGGTAGTCAGCCCCTTTGTCGGTGCCACCGGCCAGCAGCCACAGCGGTCCGGGCAGGGCCTTCAAGGCGGCCACAGTCGATTCGGGCGTGGTGGCCGACGAATCGTTGTAGAAGCGCCGTCCGGCAATCGTGGCGATCATCTCCAACCGTTGTGACAATCCAGCAAAGCGTGCCAGGCCTTCGCTCACGGCACGCGTACTGCAACCTGCGGCCAGTGCGGCGGCCCCGGCACATGCGGCGTTCACCCGATTGTGCTCGCCCGGCACTCGCAGCGGTGGAATCTCGTCCAGCGGCAGCATGGGGAGCAAGCGGCCTTGCACGCAGGGGCACCAAGTCGATACTTCGGGATCGAGCGTGTTCAGCACGGCCGCATCGGCGGCTGTTTGCCAGGTCAGGAGCTTCTGCTTGGATGCCTTGTAGTGCGCCCAGTCGGGATGCCAGTTGAGGTGATTCGGAACGCAATTGGTCACGACGGCCGCCTGCGGCACTCTTGCCCCGGGCACAAGATAGTGCAGTTGAAAACTGCTGATCTCCAGCACGACCCGATCGTCGGCGGACAGCGTGTCGAGTCCTTCGAGCAGACTCCGCCCGATGTTGCCTCCCAACCAGGTTCGCCGTCCGTCGGCTTGGAAGACAGCGGCGATCATCGCGGCCGTGGTCGACTTGCCGTTGCTGCCGGTGACGCCCACCATCGGTGCGCGGCAGTTGGTGAGAAACAACTCCAGTTCGGTGGTGAGCCGCGCTCCGTTTCGGACTGCAACCGTCAACAAGGGATGGTCCGGGTGCACGGCCGGATTGACGACGATCAAGTCCGCCTGGCGAAAGTCCTCTTCGCGGTGACCACCGAGGTGCAAGCTGTGGATGGGCACGTCGGCCAAGGTAGTCAGCGAGTCCGCCAGCCGGCTCTCGTCGGCCAGATCGGTAACAGTGACCTTTGCGCCACGTTGGGCCAGGTAGCGTGCGGCGCCCACGCCGCCGCCGAAATGCCCCAGGCCCATGACCAGGGCACGACAGTCGCAAAGGTCAATGCCTGCTGTCATGGCGGTTACACGGTCGGCCGTGGTCGACCGGCCAGAGAGGAATACAACCAGAGCCCCCCGGGAGAAGACCAGGCGTTCGCACCGAACGCCTGCCTCCCGCGGCCTCCTTTTCCAAACACCGACGGGCGTTCTGTATAGCACAAAATGTGGCGATTGTCGTCGGGGATCGCAGGGCCCTCGTTGAAGCGGCACACTCCTCGCCTCCGCGCGAACGTCATCCCTTCTCTCAAGGGCCTTCGGCAAGTCCCTGCCGCCGGGCAGGCCGATTCCCCCGCGGTGGCGGCGGTCAACCGTTGTCAGCCGGGTTGGGGCGGTGATAAGATGATAGTTTGCCTCGTTGTCGACCGAGGCCACAGGGAACCATCCATGCCTGGCATTCAGCATATTTCGCTCCGCGGGGTTGCGGTCCACAACCTGCAGGACGTGGATCTCGACATCCCGCATCGCAAGCTGGTCATTTTTTGCGGGGTGAGCGGAAGCGGGAAGAGCAGCCTCGCCCTGGACACCCTCTATGCCGAGGGACAGCGGCGCTACATCGAGAGTTTCTCGGCCTATACACGGCAGTTCCTGGAGCGTCTGGAGAAGCCGGAAGCCGAACGCATCGACGGGATTCCGCCGGCGATCGCCGTGACCGGCAAAACGACCAGCCGCTCCAGCCGCTCGACAGTGGGCACGGCCACCGAGACGGCCGACTACCTGCGATTGCTGTTTTCCAAGATCGGGCAGGTCTTCTGCCAGGGATGCGGACGCGAGGTCCGCCGCGATAGTCCGGAAAGTGCGGCCCGGATGCTGGCCGCAGTGGCTCCCGGCACGCGGTACATGGTCGCCTTTCCCTGGGCGCCTCCCAACGGCGACGATCCGGCGTCGAATGCGGCGGCCCTCAAAGAGGACGGATTCGTGCGCGTGATTGCCGGTGGCCGGACCGTGGATCTGAGCAGCGAACCGTTGCCGGCTTCCGGTGCTCCCGGCACCGGTGCAAGCCATGCCAACGGCAATGGCAATGGCACGATCTACGTCCTGGTCGACCGACTGGTGGCCGGGGATACGAGTGCCCAACGCGTGCGCGACTCGCTAGAGACGGCCTTCACCAAAGGGCGCGGCCGCTGCCATGTCTTCGTGGCCGACGGCCAGGAGGCAACGACGTCCGGAGCAGATCGCACGGTCGTCGAGATCGACCAGCGGCGCTGGCGGCGCGTGGGGTTCAGTACGCAACTGGCCTGCGCCGATTGCGCGCGCGAGTATCCCCAGCCGGAGCCGCGCTTGTACAGTTTCAATAGTCCCCTGGGCGCCTGTCCCGAGTGTGAAGGTTTCGGGAACATCATCGACACCGACATGGACCTGGTGGTGCCCGATCGGAACAAGACGCTCAAGGAAGGGGCGATCGCTCCCTGGAACAGTCCGGCCTACGAGCATGAGCTGCAGGAACTGCTGGCCCTGGCTCCGGACTACCAGATTCCGGTGGACGTGCCATTCTCCCGGCTCGAGCCGCGCCATCTGGACCTGATTGTCCACGGGGTGCCGGAGCGGAAGTTCGGCGGGTTGGACGGCTTTTTCGCTTGGCTGGAGCGGCGCAAGTACAAGATGCACATCCGGGTGTTTCTGAGCCGTTGGCGCAGCTATCGCCCCTGCGCGGTCTGCCAGGGCTCGCGGCTGCGCGTCGAGGCCTTGGCCACACAAATCGGCGGGCGCAACATCGCCCAATTGTGCGCGATGAAGGTCGCCGACGCGGCCGAGTTCTTCCGCAACTTGCCCCTCAACGACTGGCAGCGCCAGGTGGGGCGGATGATGTTCGACCAGGTCCGGGCGAGGCTGGAGTACCTGGAGCGCGTGGGATTGGGCTACCTTTCTCTGGACCGCACATTGCGCACGCTCAGCGGCGGCGAGGCACGACGCGTGGCCCTGACCGGGGCCCTCGGCTCCAGCCTGGTGAACATGCTCTACGTGCTGGATGAGCCCTCGGTGGGCCTGCATCCGCGCGACGTGAACCGGCTGATCGGCGCGATCCTCGACCTGCGCAACCGGGGGAACTCGGTGATCGTCGTCGAGCACGAGGAAGCCATCATCCGTGCCGGCGACCAGGTGATCGAGGTTGGACCGGGCGCCGGCGAACGCGGCGGACGGATCGTCTTCCAGGGCACTCCGGCGGAAATGGAACAGTCGACCGAGAGCTTGACCGGCGACTACCTGGCCGGCCGGCGCGGCATCGCCGCCGGCAGCCGCCGCCGCGCCCCCAGCCATGGCTGGATCCGCCTGGCCGGCGCGCGTGGCAACAATCTCAAGAACGTGACGGTCGAGTTTCCGCTGGGCGTCTTGTGCCTGGTGACCGGCGTGAGCGGGTCGGGCAAGAGCACCCTGGTGCAGGACACGCTCTATCCGGCCCTGTGCCGCCGCCTGCACAAAGAAGCCCCGAAACCCGCCGAGTGCGACGACGTGTTTGGCGACGGCCAGATCGACGACGTGATCATGGTCGATCAGAGCCCCATCGGCCGCTCGCCGCGTTCCAACCCGGTGACCTACCTGAAGGCCTTCGACGAGATCCGCAACGTGTTTGCTGAGACGGTCGAGGCGCGCACGCGCGGCTACTCGGCCAGCCATTTCAGCTTCAACGTGGACGGCGGACGCTGCAGCCGGTGCGAAGGCGAAGGTTATCTGCAGGTGGACATGCAATTCCTGGCCGACGTCTTCATGCGCTGCAGCCAGTGCAACGGCACGCGCTACCGCGACGAGATCCTGGACGTCACCTATCGCGGCCGGAATATCGCCGAAGTGCTGGAGATGACGGTGCGCGAGGCCTTCACCTTCTTCCGCGGGCAGCCCAAGGTCCAGGCCCGGCTGAAACGCCTGATCGACGTGGGGCTGGACTATGTGCGCCTGGGGCAACCGGCCAACACGCTCTCTGGCGGCGAGGCCCAACGCCTGAAACTGGCCGGCTATATGTCCACGGCCAAGCGCGGCCGCTGCCTGTTCATTCTGGACGAACCGACCACCGGCCTGCACTTCTCCGACATCGTGCAACTACTGGACTGTTTCGACGCCCTGCTGGCGGTGGGCCACTCGCTGATCGTGGTCGAGCACAACCTGCAGGTGATGAAGGCCGCCGACTACATCCTGGACCTGGGGCCCGGCGCGGCCGAGGAAGGGGGACAACTGGTCGCGAAAGGCACGCCGGAAATGGTCGCACGCAACGCAGCCTCGATCACCGGCCAGCACCTGGCCGAATTACTCAAGGAAGATAGTGAGTGATGCGCGGGGTGCGCTACCGCTCGATTGGCCGCGAGATACACACCACGGCTCCGGGTAGCTCGTCGTTCGCAATGAAAGAACGTATCCTCCTTCTGGGTTCGGACTTCCTCGCTCTATGCTTCCCTCTGCACCCGTTGATGAACGAGAAACGCCCTGACGCTTGGTGAAAGCATCAGAACGGACGATGTAGCGACATTCATGACTATTGCGACAACGCCTGACGGAGTGAGTAGTGACAATGGCCCAGCGGCAAAGACGCTCAAGAAGCCCAGGACGACAAAGAGTATCACAGCCCATCTATACCCTCTCCAAACGGCGTACCAAAGAACGTAGTGCAGGAGGTAGACGCACGCAAAACCTACGACGACTTTCCAAGGCACGTTGACGCCCTTGGCGATCATAATCACATCCAGCAGCACGTCGCCTATCAAGAGCATCGCCAGAAGCACTCGGCCATGGTGGACACGCAAGTCCTGAACTGGAGCGGGCCGGTCGACCACAGAAGACCGAGGCGATTCGTAGGGGTTCTGGAACATGCTGCACCAATAGCACAGGTGACTTGGTGAGCTGTCTCTTGTCCCGGAGGCAGCCATCGCGAGTTCTGCTTGTCCGTATAGTCACAACGCTGTCATTGTCGCATCGTACGGGAGCTGCACGCGTGTCCCCCGGCCCTCACGGCGATGCTCTCGTCGCCGGGACCAGCGGTAGCACGATTTGCGACGGGTGCGTTGCGTCGTGGTGGACCGTGTTCGTGGCCGTGACCATGCGCCGGTAGTCTTGGGCCGGCTCGCCCGTGTTCGGATTCACGTCAAACCGCGGAAAATTGCTGCTCGACACATCGACCCGGATGCGGTGCCCCTTCTTGAACACATTGCAGCAGGGGTCGAGCTTGATGTTGAACTGGCACACTTCGCCGGGCGTGAACAACTTCTCTTCCTTGTCCGACTGGCGGTATCGGGCTCGCAGGATGCCATCGCCGAGGATCAGGTCGAACCCGGCCGGGAAGTCGCCGCTGGACGGATACACGTCGATGAGCTTGGCCGTGAAATCGGTGTCCACGGCCGACGACGAGGCCCACAACTTCACGCAAATCGGGCCAACCACTTCGGTATCGGCTTCCAGCGGCGGGGTCATGAACACCAGGACGTCGTTTCGGGCCGACAGCGGCAGCGGCACCGGCCAGCTCCAAGTGTGCTCGCCGCCCCATTGATTCCAGGCCCCGTCGACCATGATCTTCTTGGAGCCCACCGTGCAGCCGCCCACCGTCGGCACCGGGTTGCGCGGATCGAACTCGAAGCTGGTCGACGACTGCGGCGCGGTCGGCGTCTGACGGGCCAGGCCGCCACCGGGCTGGAAAAAGAAGCTGGTGGGCACGGCCCGGGCCAAGGGATACTCGGCCTCGTCGCGCCAGGCGCCGCCGTGGTACAGAAGTCCCGCTTCCGTCTTGTGTCCGTCGCCGGTGCCCATGACGAAGATCCGCACGGGCGTGCGGAAGGGGACCTTCCGGTCGAATCCGGATGGGTCGTCCTTCAGCCACCGGTCGAACCAGGCGCGGTGCATGGCGACCGAATCGACCACGGCGTCCGGGCCAAAATCGACCTGGCCGTGCGATCGGCCGTTGGCGCAGTGCAGCCAGGGGCCCATGATCATGTGGACTGGACCGCCGATCGTTCGTTTCAGGGCCATGTAGGTTTCGGTCGTACTGCTGCTGAACAGGTCGTACCAACCACCGACCATGAAGACGGGAAGGTCCTTGTGCTCGGCGGCGTAGTCGACGATGTTGCTGAACCGCCAGAACTCGTCGTTGCGGCGATGCCGCATCATGTCCAGCAGCATGCTCTCGTATTCTGGAGCGACGCGCAGCGGCGTGAGCCCCTCGCGCAGCGGCAGGTTGCGCAGGTAGTGTTGCCAGTCCCTGGCCTGCTGGAGCAGGACCTCTTTGGTGGCCGGGTCGCGTGCCTGACTGCTGCCGCGAGCCACGTTGCGGATGATCCAATTCCACACGCGCAGGCGGAAGGCGCCGCCGTAGATCGTGGAGCCGCCGCCATGGTTGATGGAGGGATTCGAGGGGATGATGGTCGTGAGGTGCGGCGGTTTGGCCATGGCCGCCAGGTGCTGGGTGGCGCCGACATAGGAGCAGCCCAGCATGCCGATCTTGCCGTTGGACCAGGCTTGAGCGGCGATCCATTCCACGGCGTCGTAACCGTCCTGCCGGTCGTCGGTCATCCAGTGCCAGGTGCCTTCGGAGCCGCCGCGTCCGCGCGTGTCTTGTTGGACCACCACGTAGCCGTGGGGCACGTAGCTCTTGGCAGCCGCGCCCGACTTGCCGTAGGGCGTGCGGCTGAGCACGACAGGCCAGCGGCCTTCGACGGGCGCGCCTTTCTGAGCGGGGACGTAGATATCGGTGGCCAATCGCACGCCGTCGCGCATGGGGACCATCACCTCCTTATGTGCTAGCACTTCGTATTTCGGCTGTTGGCCCCAGCCCTGGCCGGCACTCAGAGCGCACACGACGGCGAATACCGATGCCCAAGTTCGGCCGCAAAGCAAGCGTACGTTCATGAGGCTTTCTCTCCTTCGCCACCAAGATAGTCGAAGCCAGGAGCCGAAGCAAACTGCGGCGCGGGCCGCCGTCTCGTCATGCGGGAATCGCTTCGCCGGACCATCCCCACTCGTCACCTCCGCGCAACCTGTTCTTCCTGGCCGTGGTGCTCTTTCACGGATTTCGCCGCCTAATGCCACCGTACTGAATCGAAGGCCGGTGGCCTTCCGCGCATCTCCTGTCCGGGGCTTATCCCTAGCTTCCGCTCCTGTCTCTACAGGAAAGCCGAGAAGCGGACCTGTCGTGAAGACGGCCAAGAACAAACACAAGGGGCGTCGCGGAACCACCTGGTCCCGCGACGCCCCGTCGAAAGTCTTGCCGATGCGAGATCGTGCCTGCCGCAGGTCGGCCAGAGGCCCTGCCTGGGGCATCTCACGATCGCACCGCCGCCCTTACTTCTTCATTGCAGCCTGGGCAGCGGCCAGACGCGCGATCGGAACACGGTAGGGAGAGCAGCTCACGTAGTTCAGGCCGGCCTTGGCGCAGAACTCGACCGAGGCCGGATCCCCCCCCTGCTCGCCGCAGATGCCGATCTTCAACTCGCCCCGCGTCTTCCGGCCCTTGTCCACGGCCATCTGGATCAACTGCCCAATGCCCTCCTGGTCGATCGTCTGGAACGGGTCGGCCTTGAGGATCTTCTTGCTGAGATACTCCGGCAGGAAGCCGCCGATGTCGTCGCGGCTGAAGCCAAAGCCCATCTGCGTCAGATCGTTGGTGCCGAAGGAGAAGAACTGGGCCGTCTTGGCCATCTTGTCGGCCAGCAGGCAGGCGCGCGGGATCTCGATCATCGTGCCGTAGGGAACCGTGACCTCCACGCCCGACGCTTTCGCGACTTCCTTCTGCACGCGATCGAAGATCACCTTGGTGGCGTCCAGTTCGGCCACGTCGCAGGTCACGGGGACCATCAACTCGGGCTTGGGCGACTTGCCGGCCTTCTTCAGCTCGGCGGCCGCCTCGAAGATGGCGCGGATCTGCATCTCGGTCACCTCGGGATAGGTGATACCCAGACGCACGCCGCGGTGGCCCATCATGGGATTGGTTTCGTGCAGTTGCTCGCCGCGGCGCTTGATGTCAGCCACGGTGATACCCAAGGCCTTGGCCAATTCGGCCTGCGCCGTCTCGTGCTGGGGCACGAATTCGTGCAAGGGCGGGTCCAGCAGCCGGATGGTGACCGGCAGGCCGTCCATCGCCTCGATCGTGGCCTTGATGTCCCGCTTAACGAACTTGGCCAGTTCGTCCACGGCCTTCTTGCGCTCCTCGACCGTGGCCGAGAGGATCATCTTCCGCAGCACGAACAAGGGCTCGTCCGAGCCTTCGCCGTAGAACATGTGTTCCGTGCGGAACAGGCCAATGCCTTCGGCGCCGAAGTCGCGTGCCACCTTGGCGTCGGCCGGGGTGTCCGCGTTGGTCCGCACGCCCAGCTTGCGGAACTTGTCCACGAGCTGCATGAAAGCGCCGAAACGCGGGTTCTCGGTGGCGTCCATCATCTTCACGGCGCCCGCGTAGACCTTGCCCTTAGTGCCGTTGAGGGTCAGGACATCGCCTTCTTGGAAAGTCTTGCCGCCCACGATCAGCGTCTTCTTGTGGGCGTCGATCTTCATCTCGCCGGCGCCGACGATGCAGCACTTGCCCCAGCCGCGCGCCACCAGGGCCGCATGGCTGGTCATACCGCCACGGGCGGTGAGGATGCCCTGGGCCGCACGCATGCCTTCGACGTCTTCAGGGTTGGTCTCTTCGCGAACTAAGAGGACCTTCTTGCCTTGGGCCGTCTGGTCCACCGCGTCCTGCGAGGTGAAGACGATCTGGCCCACCGCGCCGCCGGGACCGGCCGGCAGACCGCTGGTGATGGCCTTGTGGTTCTTCTCGTCGGTGGGGTCGACGATCGGGTGCAAGAGCTCGTCCAACTGGATCGGCTCGACGCGCATCACGGCCGTAGCTTCGTCGATGAAGGGCTTGCCATCAGGCGCCTTCTCGCTGAGCATGTCCATGGCCATGTTCAAAGCGGCCGTGCCGGTGCGCTTGCCGTTGCGGCACTGCAGCATGTACAGGCGGCCTTCCTGAATCGTGAACTCGATGTCCTGCATGTCGCGGTAGTGCTCTTCCAGCCGCGTGCGGATGTCGTACAACTCCTTGTAGAGTTGGGGCATCTCGGTTTCCAGCGACGGCAGGTGCTTGTTCTGCTCGTTCTTAGTGGCCTCGTTCACTGGATTCGGAGTGCGGATGCCGGCCACGACGTCTTCGCCCTGGGCGTTGACCAGCCATTCACCGTAGAACTTGTTCTCGCCGGTGGCCGGGTTGCGGCTGAAGGCCACGCCGGTGGCCGAACTGGCGCCCATGTTGCCGAAGACCATCGCTTGGACGTTGGTGGCAGTGCCCCATTCATCGGGAATGCCTTCGATGCGGCGGTACGACACGGCGCGCTTGCCGTTCCAGCTCTTGAACACGGCGCCGGTGCCGCCCCAGAGCTGTTCCATCGGCTCGTCGGGGAACGGCTGTCCGAGGATTTCCTTGACCTTGGCCTTGAACTGCTCGCAGAGCAGCTTGAGATCGTCGGCCGTCATGTCGGTGTCCGACTTGTAGCCCTTGGTCTCCTTCAGATGATGCATGATCTTCTCGAGCTGCAACCGAATCCCTTTGCCTTCGGCCGGCTCGACGTCTTCGGCCTTCTCCATCACCACGTCGGAGTACATCATGATCAAACGACGGTAGGCGTCGTAGACGAACCGCGGATTCTTGGTCTTCTCGATCATCCCCGGGATCGTGGCCGAGCAAAGGCCCACGTTGAGCACGGTTTCCATCATGCCAGGCATCGACTTGCGCGCGCCCGAACGGCAGCTCACCAAGAGCGGGTTCTTGGGATCGCCGTACTTCATCCCCATGTCGCTCTCGACCTTGGCCAAGGCCTCGGCGACCTGCTTCTTCACGTTGTCCGTGAATTTGCGACCTTCCTTGAGGTACACATTGCAGTACTCGGTGGTGAGGGTGAAGCCGGCCGGGACCGGGAGGCCAAGCTTGGCCATCTCGGCGAGGTTGGCACCCTTGCCACCCAGCAGGTTCTTCATCGAGGCGTCGCCTTCGGACCCCTTCGGGCCGAAGTAGTACACATACTTCTCTGCCATGATCGATTCCTTGAGTTTCAGACGCGACTTACGTAAGTTTCAAAAGCCGGAAACCACCTCTATCGGGTGGAGCGACCGGCACAACGAGCGGGCTGGATGCTTCGCGTAGCTATCGAAGAGAGGCGGCCGAGCGGATATAATCGCCAGACCCCTCCCCTGCCAGAAGCCGGTTGCAGCAAAACGGATCAGTGTATCCGGCTCAGGAGAAATCGTCAAGGAAACCCCCGTTCGTGCGTTTGTCTATTTACCCCACAGTGCGTGCGTTATCTAGCTCCTACGCCGATGACTCACGGTACCTGCCCTGATACGGAGGGCCGCGTTTCTGGGGGACCGCAAACGCTGGTCGATGTGTGGCCGTATGCCTGAATTGTCGCCGCAACTGGGCTAGAGTGAGCCGATCATGTCCGAAAGGCCGCCTGAGCCGCCACCCAACACGCTTATTGCGGCCGTTGCCTTTGAGGGGGGCATTGCCGTCCTTGCTGTCGTAGCCGGGTGGCTGATCGGACGTCGGCCGCTAGACGAAATGCACTTCGGGTTCCGGGACCTGCTGCTGGGACTTGCCGCCGGGTTGCCACCGTTGCTGATCCTGGTGCCTTGTATCCGTTTTCCGGTGGGGCCGTTGCGCGAAATGCTTCGTGTGGTAGATGAATTGCTGACACCGCTGTTTCGTGGCTGCAACCTACTCGACTTCGCCGTCATCGCCGTGCTGGCCGGATTGGGCGAGGAAATGTTTTTCCGCAGCATCGTGCAGGAGGGCCTGGCCAGCCTGATGCCCGGCCCGGTCGCCGTTTGGATCGGGCTGAGCTTCTCGGCGATTCTCTTTGGGCTGGCTCACTGGGTCACTCCAGCCTATGGGGTGATTGCCGGCCTGATTGGCGCGTATCTAGGCGGGATCTGGCTCTGGTCTGGCAATCTGCTGGTGCCCATCGCAGCGCACGCCACCTACGACTTCCTGGCCCTGATCTACCTGGTCAAACTGCGCCGGCCTCAGACGCAGAGTCCGTAGGCCAAAGCCCGTTGCGCAAGGCATGTGAGCATCTTGCGCGACCCACGCGCAGCCGTGCTATACAAACACCGCCAGGCAAGCCAGGACGAGCAGCAGACCGGCCGCAACCCAGGTGATGGACTGGGATCGCGAAGGACGCTGGGCCAACTCAGGCTCGTCGGCCAGATCGGCGATGCGCACTACTCCCAGCATGGGCCGTCGCGTGGCCGATTCCGCTTCGTCCGGCGTCTGCAGCGGTCGGTCCTGGAAACCGCCGCTGCAAATCATCGCCAAGCCGGCCGTAAAGGCCAACGCTGCCGCCAACGCGGCCCACAAGGGACGGCTGCGATTGTTGGCGGCCGGGTCCGAAGCCAAAACCGGGGCGAATGCGATCTGAATCTGCGGGCCGCGGATCTGTTCCTGCCAGGCGTCACGCTCGATGGCCGCCAGACGTTGCTGCTGTTCCGAGGCACGCTCCAACGCCGCCAACAGGCTCCAGAAGGTCTGGCTGGCCTCAGCGTGCGTTTGAGCGGAATCCGTCTCCCGATCCTTGTCGGGTGTCGCTACCGACGGCGGTTGCACGACTGCTGGCCGCCGGCTGAACTGGGGAGGAGACGTCGCAGCGGATTCCGCTGCTGCGCGCTGCGGCAGGAAGTTCAGCTTGCGTTTCAAGTGGTTGATCTTCGATTCCAGATCCTGCACCTCAGGATGTACGGCCGTTCGCACCAAGAGCATCTGCCGCAATGTTCGCTGCAGCTCGGCCAACTCGCGTTCCGCGCCGGCCCGTTCGGAACTATCGGTGGCTTGCGGTTCGGGCAAGGGTTGAGGCGCAGCAGTGGACGCCGGCGGTGGTTCGTTCGCGGGCCTTGCGGACGCCGAATCTGCGGTGCGCGCAGCACGGAGTTGCTTGGCCAGTCGTTCATGGTCGCGGAAATGACGTTCCAGATAGCCATCCAGATCGGCCTTGGCAGCCTGGTACTGCCGTTGGGCTTCCTCAGCAGCTTGCTGATCCTTGGCGTGCCGGCGTTCAGCATGGGCGCGAGCCAGCGCGCGATAGACTTCCGACCAGCGACGAGCTGCTTCGTTGGCCAGGCGCGCGGCGCGAGCCCGATCGGAGTCCGTGCAGAGAACGCGGACTTGCTGCTGATCGGCGTTGCCGGTCGCTGGCTCAATCTGCAAGGCTTGGCCCAGTTGCTGGACCGCCGAGTCGCTCACGGCGTGCGGTCCATCCACGGACTCCAGCGTTTGCTGCAACAAGGCAGTGGCGAGAGCATCGTGCGTCACCTGCTCCAATGGAAGGCTGTCGGCGGGGCCCCGACCAATGCCGACCACGGCGGCCGAACGGTATTCCGGCCGAGGTGCAGACGACGAAGTCGCTTGCCCCCAGAAGTAGAAGCTCAGCCCTGAAACCACGAAAGTGACGACCAGCAGCGCACGCATCCCCAAGTTCGAGGAGATACGCAACGATCCGTGTTGCGTGGCAGACATTGTGGTCCGTCTTGGTCTATGTCGTGGAGGACGGTATCGGAATGGGGTTTCTCTTGCCCGGATGATCTAGTTCACCCAGGTTGCGATACTTCTCTGCGCTTCCATGCATGCTGTGCGCAGACTATTCCCTACAGTCGATATCGAACGCGCAGGGGGCAAAGCTTGAATGCCGCCTCAGAAGGTTGCAAAACGTCCTCGGGCCGGGGAGAATACGGACTTTGGGAAGAGTTCCCTTGCCGCCAATTGGCCTTCTGTTGAAAGACCGTTTTCGCCCAGGAAGAGTCCCGTATGAAGATTGCCACTTTTGTGAAGAGTTTTCAGGACTGGCCCATTCCGGTCATCTGTCATCGGTTCAAGGAAATTGGGTTGGACGGCGTGGACCTCACCGTGCGCGCCAAGGGAATGATCGAACCCGCCAATGCGGCCGAACAACTGCCCCTGGCCGCCAAGGCGGCGTTGGAGGCGGGAACAGAGATTCTCCTCATCACCAGCGACGTCACCGAAGTCAACGACTTGTCCGAAAGCCTTTTCGCTACGGCCGGCAAGCTGGGGATCACGCGCATCAAGCTGGGTTACTACCGCTACAAGCCCTTCGGCACGCTCCGCGCCCAGATGGACGAAGCTCGACGGCAATTGGCTGCCGTCGCGAAGCTGGGGCGCAAGCACGGCGTGTTGCCTTGTGTGCATGTGCATTCGGGCACGTACCTCTCTTCGCACGGCACGTTGCTTTACGAGATGCTCCGCGATTTCGCACCCGACGAAGTGGGCGCGTACGCCGACACGTTGCACATGGCCTTGGAAGGCGGGGCCGAAGGATGGCGCCAAGGATTGGACCTGCTCGCCCCCTGGCTGCGGCTGGTGGCCGTGAAAAACTTCTCCTGGTTCGCCGGCGACCGCGACAAGTACGGCCAGATTCAGTGGAAGACCAAAGTCGTGCCCGTGGCCGACGGCATCTCGCCCATCCCCGCCTTCGTTGCCACCCTGAAACAGGCCGGATATCGGGGCGATTTCTCGATGCACAGCGAATACAAGGGCAAGCACAGCTTCGAAGACTTGGACACCGAAGCCTGCTTGAAGCAGACGGTCGAAGACCTGAAGTTCTTCAAGCCCCTGTTGGGGTGAGAACGGAGCTCAGCGACCAATGTTTCGAGGGCGGATTGCTGACGGCTGATAGCTGAAAGCGCGTCTCCATGTTTCGCATCAAGATCTGCGGCATCACCACGGTGGCCGATGCTCTGGCGGCGGCCGAAGCGGGCGCTGACGCCCTGGGACTCAACTTCTATCCGCGCAGTCCACGCTATGTCGAGCCGCAGGTTGCACGGAAGATCGTAGAGGCCCTGCCCGCCGGCGTAATAAAGGTGGGGCTCTTCGTCAACGCGCGCCCCGGCGAGATCCGGCCCTTGTGGGAACAACTCGGCCTGGACCTGATCCAACTGCACGGCGATGAGCCTCCTGAATTGTTGGCGGCGCTGAGCGACTGCCGTGTCATGCGCGCTTTTCGCGTGGGGGCAGAGGGCCTGAATCCGGTGGTGGACTATCTGCAACGCTGCCGCCGCCTGAACTGCCTGCCAGGCATGATCCTGGCCGATTCGGCTGTGAAGGGGACCTACGGCGGCTCGGGCCAGGTCGGCCCATGGCAGATCCTGGCCCGTCGCCCCGCCGACCTGCCCCCTCTAGTTCTGGCCGGGGGGCTGACGCCCGACAACGTCGCCCACGCCATCGCCGCCGTTCAGCCTGCAGCCGTGGATACGGCCAGCGGCGTCGAGGACGCGCCAGGGCATAAGTCATCCGATCGAATCCGCTCCTTCGTCCGCTCGGCAAGGCAGGCCTTCGATTCGCCCCTCGGTGCGTCTCCGATCACATCATGAGCGAAGCGGCGCGATCGTAGCACGGTCTGTGACAGGCGGAGCGCGCCCGAATCCCCTCTCCTCCCAGATCGGGGTGCAGCTACGCGATTCCTGTAGCTTGTCAATCTCCCCCCCGTCGCATATCATGGCAGGACTTCCCGGCCTGCCATGCCGCTCGCTGGGTACTCATTCTTGCTTCCCTATGCCCCGCAGGACAGGGCGCGATCGCTTGTCAGCAAAGGAGATCTCTGTGTCGGAAGTAGCCACCAAACTGCCCTACAAGGTTGCCGATCTGTCGCTCGCCCCGTGGGGCCGCAAAGAGATCGTCATGGCCGAACACGAGATGCCAGGGCTCATGGCTCTGCGAAACAAGCACTCCCAAAGCAAGCCGCTCCGCGGGGCGCACATCGCCGGCTGCCTGCACATGACCATCGAGACGGCCGTGCTCATCGAGACCTTCGTGGCCCTCGGCGCCAAGGTCACCTGGAGTAGCTGCAACAAATTCTCCACACAAGACCAGGCTGCCGCGGCGATTGCCGCTACGGGCGTGCCGGTCTACGCCTGGAAGGGCGAGACCGATGAGGAGTATGACTGGTGCATCGAGCAGACTTTGGTCTTCCCCGACGGCAAGCCGCTGGACCTGATTGTGGACGATGGCGGCGATCTGACGGCCATCGTCCACGGTCCCAAGTATCGTCACCTGCTCGGCGGCATTCGCGGCCTGTCCGAAGAGACCACCACCGGCGTGCACCGGCTCTATCAGATGCACGAGCGCGGCGAACTGGCCGTACCGGCGATCAACGTCAACGATTCGGTCACCAAGAGCAAGTTCGACAACCTCTACGGCTGCCGCGAATCGCTGGCCGATGGTCTGAAGCGCGCCACGGGCGTGATGGTGGCCGGCAAGGTGGTGGTGGTCGCCGGCTACGGCGACGTGGGCAAGGGCTGCGCCCACAGCATGCGATCCTACGGCGCGCGCGTCATCGTCACCGAGATCGATCCGATCTGCGCCTTGCAGGCGGCCATGGAAGGCTTTGAAGTCACGACCATGGAAGAGGCCGCACCGCAAGGGAACATCTTCGTCACGGCCACCGGCTGCTGCGATATCCTTCGCGGTGACCACATGAGCCTGATGCCCGACAATGCCATCATCTGCAACATCGGCCACTTCGATGTCGAGATCGACGTCCACTGGCTGAACACGACCGCCGGCGTGCGCCGCGAGAACATCAAGCCCCTGGTCGACAAGTACACGCTGCCCAGTGGCCGGTCGGTGATCCTCCTGGCCGAAGGCCGGCTGGTGAACCTGGGCTGCGCCGAAGGGCACCCGTCGTTCGTCATGTCCAACTCGTTCACCAACCAGGTGCTGGCTCAGATCGCCCTTTGGACCGAGCCCGAGAAGTACCCGGTCGGCGTGCATTGCCTGCCCAAGAAGCTGGATGAGGAGGTCGCGCGTCTGCACCTGGGACAACTCGGTGTGAAGCTCACCAAGCTCACCTCCAAGCAGGCCGAGTACCTGGGCATCTCGGTCCAAGGT
Source organism: uncultured Planctomycetales bacterium (assembly GCA_937889015.1). Classification (GTDB taxonomy): domain Bacteria; phylum Planctomycetota; class Planctomycetia; order Pirellulales; family Thermoguttaceae; genus CALARR01. The sequence continues at coordinate 56,683 of CALARR010000361.1, forward strand.
CCCTTCAAGCCCGAATACTATCGATACTAGTAACCAGCGTTCAGCGATCCCTGCTCACCGGTCAACCGCGCCTGCGGGAGTCGGCCGCTGTGCGCTGGAAGCTGAGAGCCAAAAGCTGAAAGCCCTTTGTCATGCCTGAAATCCAAGCCTTTCGCGGCATTCGCTACAACCTGGGCCACGTCGGATCGCTGAGCGATGTGATCGCTCCGCCCTACGATGTGATCGGCCCCGAACTGCAAGACCAGCTCTACAAGAAGCACCCCTGCAATGTGGTGCGGCTGATCCTCAATCGGATGGAGCCGGGCGATGACGAGGCGAACAATCGTTACAGCCGCGCCAAGCGGTTCTTGAAGAACTGGCAGTCGGAGGGGGCCCTGTTCACCGAGGCCGACCCCGCGATCTATGTCTACCACCAGGAGTTCGAGAGCCTGGGCCGGACCCACGTGCGCCGCGGCTTCATGGCGCGTATGCGGCTGTCTCGGTTCGGCGAGGGGCAGGTCTTTCCGCACGAAGAAACCCTGTCCGGCCCCAAGATCGACCGGCTGATGCTGACCGTAATGTGCAAGGCGAACTTGAGTCAGGTGTTCGGTCTGTATCCCGACACCGAGTGCGAGGTGCAGCGTCTGTTGGACGAGGCCGTGGCTGGCCTGACGCCGCTGGAAGCCGTGGACCACCTCGGCGTGCGGCATCGCATGTGGCCGGTGACCGACGTGCAGAAGATCGCGGCCTTGGCCGGCCTGGTCGGCCCGCGTCCCGTGTTTATCGCCGATGGGCATCACCGCTATGAAACGGCCTGCAACTATCGCGACCAGCTTCGCGACAGTTGCACGCTGAAGCCGGATCATCCGGCCAACTACGTGTTGATGCAATTCGTGGCCATGGAAGATCCGGGACTGCTGGTCTTGCCCACGCACCGCTTGTTCCGCGGTGTGCCGGCCCTGACCGCCGAGGAATTGCAGGCTCGATTGGGCGATTGCTTCGCCTGCCGTGCAGCGGGCCAGGGGCCGGATCAGGCCCATGCGGTCTGGGAAGACATCGAGACCGGTTCCCAGCAGGCGACTTTGGGGCTCTACACCCAGAAAGACGGCCGCTGGACCATCGCCCAACTGACCGCCGCCGGCCAGGCGCGCATGGCCGAGGCGGCTGCCGACCACGGACCGGAGTGGCAAGGACTGGGCGTGGCCGTGCTGCATCGGTTGGTCATTGAGCATCTGTTGGGCCAGAAAGACCTGCCCAAACCCGACTATGTGCACCAGGTGGAAGAAGTCGTGACCGGCTTGAAGACCGGTGAGTTCCCCTTGGCGGCGTTGGTGATGCCCGCCACGGTCGATCACATTCGCCAAATCAGCATGAGCGGCGAGCGCATGCCGGCCAAGAGCACCTACTTCTACCCCAAGCTGCTCAGCGGCATGGTCATCAATCCGCTGGAATAGCCGCGCACGGTATGCTCCGGCCTGACATCTGCCCGGCTGCGCGCGTTCGTGGCATGTCGTCCGGATTGCTTAACACCCCCGGTGTCGGATCGCACAGCGCGACGGTGATCTACCACGGTTGCCTCACCCGCGATTTGGACTACCATGAGGCCGTGTGCAATGCGGCCTGGCGCCTATGTTCCCACGCGCTGGCTCCCGAGCCCCCGTTTCACGTGAAACGGCTCCACGCATGGCGCAATTTGTGCTATTTGCAGGCGAGCCGCCGGCCTGGCTGTGGTCTCGGGGCAAGAATTCGAGTCCAGAATCGAATAGCTTTCTGGGACCTGACGGCCTTGGCTATTGCGCCTCAGATAGACAGTGCAACGAGGGCGACCAGCGGGAGCCCGTTTTCGCGGTACAAGCCCCACCCGCGTGTTGCATTTCTCTTCTGAAGACCAATAGCCGCCTTGATGCGGAGGAGGAGATCGAACTATGCACGCCGAGGCCCCTCGCTCCGCCCACAGTCCAGAGACCCGTCGTTTTGCCCGGACGCTCGCAGACGATCTTCGACGCCAAGTCCTGCGTCACAACCTGCTCCAGGTCTTCCTGGTCGTGGTCTTGGTTCCCGGGACCATTGCGCTCTGGGCCGTTTCGTTCTGGCTGATCCACTGGCTGATCGAGCGCATCGGCGAAACGTGCTGCTGCGAGTGGTCCCAGGTGGCGTTCTACGGGTCGTGGGCCGGTCTGGCCGCATTGGCTTTCTGGGGCTATCAGCACCGCAACGCAGAGATCGAGCCCGAGAACTTCGAGGAATCGGAATTCAGTGAGTTCGCCCCGGCCCGCGACGTCATCGCCCCGCTGGATCCGCGGCATGATTCCCGCGAGGTCTTCCTGCTCTACTCTATCCTCATGGCAGCTCCCAAAACGACCATCCTCGCGATCCGGGCGATGCGATCCTGGATACGCTGTGATCGGAACGCGCCAAGCCATGCGGCCAATGTCCTTCGACAGTTGGCCGTGCGCCCTGGTTGGGTACCGGCCACCGATTTCGTCGATCACGGCCCCGGCCTATGGCTTCTCGACCGCCTGGACCTGATCTGGACCCAAATCGACCATGGCCACAAGTACGTCCGCATACGGCCCGGCGCCAAACGATCGGACTTCGCGTGAAACAACGACGACACGGATCTGGTAAACCGCGTGTTTCACGTGAAACAGGCAAACCGCAGCAGATGTTTCACGTGGAACGAAGCGCGCCGCCTCTCCTCTCCCGCCCCGCGTCTCTAGCCTCTCGACTCTCGACTCTCGCCCCTCGTCTCTCGTCTCTAGCCTCTCGACTCTCCCAACTGCCATTCCCCGCGCGCCGAGAACCATTTACAATCCGCCTCGCTCTTGAACTCAAGCGGCCGCAGGCAGGGAGGCCTGGTCGTGGGGCGTGTGCTTTGCGTAGCCAACCAGAAAGGGGGGGTCGGTAAAACCACTACCGCCATCAATCTCGCCTGCGCACTGGCCAAGGCCGGTAGCCAGACCTTGCTGGTCGACCTCGACCCCCAATGCAACGCCACCAGCGGTGTGGGAGCGGAACCCACAGCCAAACATCCCTTGGTGGCCGGAACGCCCTTGCGACAGGCCGTCGTCGCCACGCAGACGCCGCAACTGGAGGTCCTGCCGGGCAGTCGCTGCTTCCGCGATGTGGAGGCCCTGAACCGCGACGACCCGACCCATGCGGCCCGCCTTCGCGAACACCTCGTGCGCGGCGCCAGCGGCTATGACTTCGTGCTCATCGATTGCCCGCCCTCGCTGGGCAAGATCACGCAGACCGCCCTGGCCTGTGCGCAAGAGGTCCTGATGCCTATCCAGTGCGAGTATTTCGCCATGGAAGGCCTGGCCCAGATGATCGAGGTCATTCGCGAGGTGATGAACGGGCCGGCCCCGCAACTGCAGTTTGGTGGAATTGTGCTCACAATGTACGACCCGAGCCTCGAATTGACGCACGAAGTGGATCAGGAGGTGCGGGATTTCTTTGGGGAGATCGTCTTTCAGACGGCTATTCCCCGCGACGTGGCAGTGGCCGAAGCGCCGAGCCACGGTTTATCGGTCCTGGACTACGCGCCCCGTGCCCGGGGTGCCCGAGCCTACATAGAACTGTGCATGGAGGTACTGGAACGTGAGTAAGGAGAAACGACTGGGGCGTGGTCTGGAGGCCTTGCTGGGAAGGATCCCGTCTGCACCGGAACCGACGGCTCCGCCGCCCGCCACCGCCGCGCAGCGATCGGTCGAAACGCCTTATGGCCCGCGCGCCGACGACCCCTACGGCCTGTCCATCCCGCTCTACGAACCCCCGACCAGGGCACCGGCCGCGACACACGGGGCTGTTGAGCCCACGCTCGCCGAACGCATTGGCCTGGAAGCTGCGGCCTCGCCCAAGCCGTCGCAAGACGAGTTGCCGGAACCCGCCCCTGCCGGGCTCCCGCGCGTGGCGATCGACCGCATCGATCGCAATCCCTATCAGCCACGCCAGGAATTCAACGAGAGCGATATCCAGAATCTGGCCGAAAGCCTCGCCACGCATGGACTGTTGCAGCCGGTCGTCTTGCGCCGCGTGGACGACCGCTACGAGCTGGTCGCCGGCGAGCGTCGGCTGCGTGCGGCGGCCAAGGCCGGATGGAGCGATGTTCCCGCCCAGATCATCGAGGCCGACGACCGGCAGATGGCCGAATTGGCCATTGTCGAGAACATGCAGCGCAAGGATCTCAACCCGTTGGAAAAGGCGGCCTGCTTCCAGCGGTATCTGGAACAGTATGGCTGCACCCAGGAAGAACTGGCCGGCCGCTTGAAGCTTGACCGTTCGACGATCGCCAACCTGATTCGCCTGCTGGAACTGCCCCAGGCTGTGCAGGATTCGCTCCGCCAGGGTCGGCTCACCCAGGGGCACGCACGCGCGCTACTGCCGCTGGGCGACGAACAGGAGCAGGTGGCCTTCTGCCAGCGGATCCAACGCGAAGGACTCAGCGTGCGGCAGACCGAGGCCTTGGTCCAGGAAACGATCCAACAGGCCGACTCTGAGCCCTTGGCCCTCCTCGGCCGCGACGGCGAGAAGTCCAAGCCGCGCCGCGCTCCGAACGACCACCTGGCATCGCTGGAACAGGAATTCCGGGCCGCCTTGGGTGTGAAGGTGACCATCCGCCAGGGCCGTGGCGGACGCGGCAAGCTCTTGATCCACTTCCGCTCGCATGACGAATTCGACCGCCTGCGCGATCACATCTGTGCGTCGGCGCGTCCCGAGGCGAAGGCGGGCTGAGACGACCGAAGCAACGAATGCCGCGGCGTGAGAACGACGAGATACACCCTTCCGTAGCGGGGTTTATCGCCTTGTCGTGTCGCGGTCGGAACGATACGATAGAGACTCGCTTGGGCCAAGTGCCGGCCCGAGCGCCTCGGGGCGTGGCGCAGCCTGGCTAGCGCGTCTGGTTTGGGACCAGAAAGTCGGAGGTTCAAATCCTCTCGCCCCGACTGCCGAAGGCAGTCAGAGCAGGTGAGCATAAGAGCAGGAGAACAGGTGAGAAGAAGGGGGAGAAGAAGCTCAGACGCGGCGCCATGATTAGACCGCTCACCTGCGGTCTCCTGTTCACCTGATCACCTGTTCGAAACTGCGTACCAGGAGGACTGGTAACCAGGAGAGAAAGACCGGAAATCTATTGATCTCTGCATTGTTAATGGCCCCGGCCGGCCAACGGAAGGCCGGGAAAACCGGGCTCCCGATGGTCGTCCCCGGTTCATTCGCTGTGCAGGACCTAATAGGATCACCTGTTCTCCTTCCCTGCGGATCTGCCGCGGAGCGGTTCATGGGGTTCCTGTTCGAGAACCTCGACGTGTACCAGAAGGCCGTGGACCTCGCCGATCAGGTTACGACGCTTACGGCGACCTTTCCCCGTGGCTACTACTTCCTCGCCGATCAACTCAATCGCGCATCCCTCTCGATCGCTACGAATCTGGCCGAGGGAAATGGTCGCTTCACGAAGGCAGACCGCAAGAACTTCTTCGTGATTGCCCGCGGTTCAGCCCAGGAGTGCGTGCCGCTGCTGGAATTGGCTCGGCGCAAGGGTTTGATCGACGAGAATCCTCATGCCGCGTTCCGCGCACAGATCGAGACGATCGCCAAAATGATCAGCGGGCTGATCAACGGCCTTTCAAACCGACAGGTCTGATCCGTGAGAGCTTTGGCGACTGCGTCGTCATCCGGCCTCCAGATCGTCGCAGGCTGGACCGATGCCGGCAGTCAGGCCCGGTCTTCGGGCAACTGACGCACCACCTCAACAAATCGCCGCAAACCCAAGCGGCGCAAGGGCGACCATGTCATAACGCCAGAACGGCTGACTGCATCAGCGGATGGCCGGTGGTGACAGGGTGGCGAAGCCGAAGAAGAAGGTCACGATGGCGAGGCCTATAAGCAGAAGGCGTATGAGTGGCGGATCGCGTCGTGGAACCTCGGTATTCTCTTGCGGAGGAATGATTGGTGCGGCCCCGCACACTCGCATGATAACCAAAACCAAGAGGCTGATCGTCGTGTAGACAAAGCAGCCGATGGCAAACATGATTGCCAACCGAATGAGAGGCCAGCGGCCAAACGGGTCGGTGAAGAGGCCGATGTCAAACCACACGCTGACGCCGTGCGCATCGAGGCGAGCGTGTTTCGGGAAGATCGTGAAGTTGTGGGGATGCGCTCGTAGATAGGCTTCGGCACCGCCGAGGCCTAGCACGACGGCGACCGCCCCAGTGAGTTTGAGCACGCCGCCCAAGGTGAACTGAAACCGCTTCAGCTTCTGGAGCCACTGCTCAACCGTGTATCCGACTGCCCCGACGAGGGCAAGCCACACAACAGCGTCATCAAGAAGAAGCCAGGGCAACCAGTCACGATTCCAGCCGTCGTGCGACACGTTGTTAAATGGCACGGGCCAGCCATACATTGGATTGTGGATGGTCCAGACGTAGCGGGCCTGAAAGCAAAGGATGGCGAAGAACACCGCCAACATTGCAAGGCGCGTGGCCCAGTGCAAATGCTTCCAGAACCGACGTGGATGGAATGCCATGCTTGCCGTGCCTGGGGCTTCTGAACACCGCTCACGCCATCGGACCGGTCCAGCGATGATTGTACCACGATTTATTGGAAAAGCGCAATGGGGGAACATCGTCTGGTTGGGAGAGCAGAGCCGTGGTCGTTGGTCTGCGGAGAAGCGACCGAACGATCTGGGGGGCACGCGCAGGGGCGGCCCACTACCGCTTGAGCGCGTTTCATAGCCGCTGGACATTGTGCAGCACAAGCCCATGCGACTTTCGGCCACTGAGTGAACGGTCGCGCCAAGACCAGATGCACTTCGACGGCGAGACTTCTCCAGAGAGAATACGTCCAGAAAGTGGACTCATCCCTATCTGGCCCACAAGGATTTCCTGGATGAGTTGTTCTGCACCGTTCCACCGTGGGGCCGGGTAGTGCCTTGGGTGGCTTGACGGTGCCGACTGCCAGAAAATAGACTTCAAGCGGCCTGGAGAAGCCGGCAAGCTTCAGGGGCGAAAGTTCACCTGGCGTCCAGTCGCTTCGGCTTTCCCCTGGAATGCCTTCGCCGACAACATCGAAGGGCTTGTGTTCCGTGTCTTCCTAGCAAAGGAGTCGCCAAACCCATGCCACGCCACAACTCCCAGCAGGAACCCTGCTGCCCCGAGTTCGATCCCGCTGCCTGGAACAACACAACCCTCGTCTGGAAGGACAAGCCCTTCATCACCGAGTCGATGCCCGTCTTCTTCCACATCCCCTGGCCGCCGATGATCGGCCGGCTCATCGGACGCATGTGGGACAAGGTCCGCAAGGCGGACGCCGCGGCCGACGCCAAAGACATGCTGGTCCTGGCCACCGACCCAAGTCCCTGGCGCTCGGAGTGGTACATGTCGGTCACAAAGCCTGTGCCCGACGCTCAGAATGTCGCGCTCTCGGGCACATTCGCCGTGCGCGTGTTCGACGGTCCCTACAACGCCGTGCCCAAGTGGATCAAGGAAATGAACGCGTGTCTGGCCAAGGAGAACAAGAAGGCGCGGAAGTACTACTTCCACTACACCAGTTGTCCCAAGTGTGCCAAGCTCCGCGGCCATAACTACGTCGTGGCGTTCGCGCAGACGGAGTAGAGCGTCTTGCCCCAGGACTTCCGCCCTGGCCGACAACCGCACGCTGGCCCCTCTCCTCTTCCGCAGGTCTGGACGAGCTACCCAGCCCCCAAGCTCTTGCGCAGCAGACCAGGCGAACTCCTCACCCCAAGGGCACCACTCGCCACCACCTGTGCCTTATGTGGGGGCCCTGTCGCCACGCTCGGCAAGCTTGGACAGCGCGACCATACCCGAACGTCGAAACCTCGCCAAATGCCGATGGTGTCAGGCTTTCCTGCTGGGCTGGAGGGGACGCGTCTGGTCGATAAATTACGTGAGGGTGCACCGATCGTACGGACACGATCATCTGGACGGCATGGCACAATCGGGAGCGCCGTGGTTGGGCTCGACATCACGATTGTGCCTTTTTGCTTTCTTGGCAAGGACACTCGATGGACTCGCGAAGAGGCCTTCCGTTCATCGCGGTTGCGAAGTACTTCCTGGTCGCCGCCTGCGTGGCAGTTGCGGCACTCTGGACGACGTCCGGACGTACGCAGACGCCGAGCGAAAACCGTTCGACCTGATCCTGATGGACATGCAGATGCCGGTCATGGATGGTTACCAGGCCGTTCAATACCGGCGCGCGGCGGGCCACACGGGGCCAATCATCGCCCTGACGGCCCATGCAATGATTTCCGATCGCCAACGCTGTCTCGACGCGGGGTGCGAAGACTACGCCGCCAAACCCATCAACCGTTCGGAGTTCCTGCTGCAGGTGGCTCGCTACTTGGGGGTCGCGACGGCAACCGCTGCCAACGAGGACACCGATTCGGCGATGTCTTGACCGTTGAGCCCTGGCGCGCGACCACACGCTGCCCAGGATGGACGGCGGGGTGGTGGCCAACAGTCGCACCCAGCTAGCCGGTGTCGGCCAGATCACGATTCAGATCGAGCACGCAAGACTTGCAGACCACGGCCGCCACGATTCGTGGCAGCAATCACGAGCCGCGCAACTCGGTCAACACGGCCATCGCCGCTTCACACAGAGATTGGGCCTCGGAGGCCGTCGGGGCTTCCGCAATCGCGCGTACGATCGGCTCGGTGTTGCTGCCGCGGAGTAACAGCCAGCGGTCTGGCCAGTCCAATCGCAGGCCGTCCTGGCGGTCGGCCTGGGCGTCGGCAAATCGCTGCCGCAAGGCGGCCAAGGCCGCAGGCAGTCGCTCCAGAGGGAACTGGGTCTTGGTCTTGTGAATCTCGTATCGCGGCAACTCCGCCCCCAACTGGGCGATCGTCATGCCGCGTGCGACCATCGCGTCCAGCAGTTGGGCCATTCCCACAAAACTGTCGCGGACCAGGATCACGCGAGGATCGATCGGGCCGCCATTGCCTTCGCCGCCGAACACCGCCCCATGTTCCATCATGGCGTCGGCGACGTTCGGTTCGCCCACCGCTGAGCGTACATAGGGCACGCCGTAACGCCGAGCCAGATCTTGCGCCATGCGGCTGGTGGCGCAGTTGGTGACAACCGGTCCGTGCCGTTGGCGCAACACGTGGTCCAAACACATGGCCAGTGTATATTCTTCCCCCAGATAGCGCCCGGCTGCATCGATCACAGCCAACCGGTCGGCATCGGGGTCCTGGCAGAAGCCGACGTCGGCATGGGCCTCAACCACCGCACTGAGGACTCCGGCCAGGTTCTCCGCCGTGGGCTCGGGCGGATGCTCGAATTGACCGTCGCGTTCGCCCCCCAAGACCGTGATTCGACAGCCCAGGGCCTCCAGAAGCCGCCGGCCCAAGAGGCTGCCTGCGCCGTGGTTGGAGTCCAGCAGCACGGTGAACTGCCTCGCCCGGATGCGTTCCACGTCGACCGTGGCCAGGACCGCGGCGAGATGGGGGCCATGCGGGTCGTCGCATTCGAACCGATGGCCAAGCTGATTGTGGGGGACCCACTCCGGCGCGGGATCACGGTACTGCTGGAGGACGCGCGCGCCCTGGCTCGCTGGAATCACACGCCCCTCGACCGAGAAGAGCTTCAAACCGTTGTAGGGCGACGGATTATGGCTGGCGGTGATCTCCACGGCTCCCGCCGCCGCATGCTGACGCACCAGCACGCCCGTGGTCGGTGTGGCGGCAACGCCGGCGTCCAACGTATCGCGCCCTGCAGCGGCCAATCCGGCGTGAACCACATCGGACAGCATCCGCCCCGAAGGGCGGCTGTCGCGCGCCACGACGATCGGCCCTGGCGGGGCAATGGCGGCAAAGGCGGTCACATAACGAATCGCCACTTCCGGCGTGAGCGACTCGCCCACCACGCCGCGCAGCCCGGAGACCGTGATGATCGGCTCGTGCATCCTCAAATCCTCCCAGCGGCATCGTAGTTGCGCCCCTTGGAATTTGCAACGCGAATATGCTATACAGTTGTGAGCCTGGCCTACGCTTGGGCCGGCCGCTCCTCCTCACACAGCGCAGCAGACGATGAACGAAATCGAAAACGCCCTGGTCCAGTTGGAAACCGCTTCCGCCCAAGGGAAGGTCTCGGCCGACGCAGCCGGCAACATCCGCACCTGGCTCACCGATCCGCGCTATGCAGAGTACGCACCCAAGGTGGCCGAAGAAATCGCCGCGGGCCGCTGGAAGCAGTTGGACGATGTCTTCTGGACGATCATCCCCTTTGGGACCGGCGGACGGCGGGGGATGATGTATCCGGTGGGCACCAACGCCATCAACGACCGCACGATCGGCGAGAGTGCCCAGGGGCTGGCGGACTACGTGCGGGAGCAGCTTCCCGGCCGGCGGCTGGCCTGTGCCATCGCCTACGACACACGCCATAAGTCCCGGCACTTCGCCCAGCTCTGCTCGGAAGTCATGGCTGCGGCCGGGTTTACCATCTACTTCCTGGACGGCTATCGCAGCACGCCCGAGCTTTCGTTCGCCGTGCGATACAAGCACTGCGATTGCGGGATCATGGTCACCGCCAGCCACAACCCACCCAGCGACAACGCGGTCAAGGCCTACTGGTCGACCGGCGGGCAGTTGTTGCCGCCGCACGATGCCGGGGTCATCCAGCGAGTGATGAGCGTCTCGGAGATCCGGCGCATGCCCTTTGAGGAAGCGACCCGCACAGGCCGCGTCCAGTTCTGCCAGGAGGAGGTCGACGTGGCCTTCATCCACAATGTGAAGAGCCAGAGCTTTTCCGGACCGCGCAACATCAAAATCATCTATTCGCCCTTGCACGGTGTGGGGGCCTCGGCCGTGCTTCCAGCGTTAGCCGCAGCCGGCTTCCGCGACGTGGAACTCTTCGCTCCGCACGCCACCCCTGACCCTGATTTCACCAACGTGCCCGGCCACGTCTCCAATCCCGAGAATCCCAAGGTCTTTGACGCGATTATCGAACGCGCGCGGGAAACGGGTGCGGAGTTGATCCTCGCCACCGACCCCGACTGCGACCGGCTGGGCTGCGCCGCCCCCAAGACCAATCAGCCGGGATCGCCCTGGGGAACCCTGACCGGAAACCAGATCGGCGCACTGCTGACCGACTATCTGCTCTCGGCCTACAAGGCGGCGGGGACCCTGCGACCGCAGCAGTACATCGTCAAGACTCTGGTGACCACGGAGCTCATGCGCCGAATTGCCGACGACTATGGCGTTCAGACCGTGGGCGATCTGCTGGTGGGATTCAAGTACATCGGCGGCGCCATGGACGAACACGGCCCCCAGGATTTCGTGCTCGGCGCCGAGGAGTCCTATGGCTTCCTGGTAGGCAGTTACGCACGCGACAAGGACGCGGCCGTGGCCTCGATGTTGCTCTCAGAACTGGCCGCCAAGGCCAAGGCCCAAGGCCAGTCACTGCAACAGAAGCTGGATGCCCTGTTCCTCCACTACGGCTGCCATGCCGAGGGGCAGGTCTCAGTCGTTCTGCCCGGCGCCGAAGGCATGGGCCGCATGCAGGCCCTGATGGCGGAACTGCGCACCAAGCCGCCGCGGCAACTGGCCGGCATCCAGGTGGCCCGCGTGCGCGACTACCTGGGCCGCGTCCAGTTTGCCCCTGGCGACGAGCCCGAACCCCTCATGGGCCCCAAGGGCGACCTGGTGATGTTCGACCTGGCAGCTACGGGCAACTATGTGGCCGTGCGCCCCTCCGGCACCGAACCGAAGGTCAAGTTCTACACATTTGCTTTCGAACCGCCGGCCAGCATCCAGGATCTGGAGAGCACCAAGGCGGCCCTGCAGCAACGCCTGGTGGCCATGGCCGCCGATCTGCGGAAGCTGGCTGGGGTGTAGTCGCAAACTTCGGTGTGGTTGCCGAACTCCTGTTGCAGATGCAGGTTGCGCCGATAAGGTATGCTTAAGATACGGACCAATGTATAGGTGGCGGTCCGCTCTTCTTCCCATCTTGTCGGTAGTACTACGATGTCTCTGTTCATCTCCGGCGGTCTGGACCTCCGCGTCCAGCGCAGCCTGTTGCAGGCCTATTCCGATTTGAACAGCAGCACTCTGCGCCTGGCGACCATGCGGCGGATCAACTCGGGAGCAGACGATCCGGCTGGGCTGATGGCCGCCGAACTCCTGAAGGGAGAGCTGACCGCACTGCAGGCAGCCTCCTCCAATGCGTCCCAGGCTTCCCACGTGATCCAAGTGGCCGACTCGGGCTTGAGCGAGGTCAGCGACCTGTTGTCCACCATCGAGGGCAACTTGGTCGAGATGGCCGGGGGAACCCTCACGCCCGACCAGGCCGCCGCCAATCAGTTGGAAATTGACGCTGCCTTGGGAGCCATTAACCGCATCGGTTCTACGACGAACTATATGGGCCGCAGCCTGCTGGATGGCGGCACGCTCAAGTTCGCCATCACTTCGGATGTGGGGTATGTCGACGAGGTGACGATGCCCACCGTCAACACGGCCGAATTGGGCGGCGATGCCGGTACCTTGAGTGAGCTGGCGTCAGGCGGCGCAGCGGCCTTGGGCGGCGATTTGAGCCGCGGAATGGAGATCGTCGAACAAGCCGCCTCGCAGATCAGCACGGCACGCGCTGAGCTGGGGTCCTTCGCCCGTACGGCCCTGGAGGCCAGCAGCGACGCGCTCGGTGCGGCCTATGTCAGCATGTCCCAGGCCTACAGCCAGATCATGGACACCGACGTGGCGGCCGAGACTTCGCGCATGATTCGCTCCGAGATTCAACTGCGCACCGCATTCACCCTGCTCAGCATAACCAGCCATTCCCACAGCCTGATCCATGGGCTGCTGGCGGCGACCAGGTAGGGCAAACGCAGCCTGTGACCACTTTCTGCGGCCCGCGCACGGCCCGCCTGCACCGAGTCTCGCTCGCCGGAGCGTGTGTGGTTGGTGACTACTTCGTTTCCACGCGTCGTACGGCCACCCGGTCGGTTTGCGGGCCCATCGCCACGCCGATCCAGCCGTCCTCGACCACGAATTGGCTGATGGTCAGGTCGCTGAGCTTCTCATCGTCGACGAGTCGCTGCGGTGTGAGCCGGACGGGGGTGTTCTGCGGAAACGCCTTGGCGAAGATCCCGCGCACGGCAATCTGATTGCCGGTGCTCATCCGTCCCAAGAGGTGGATCACGCCATCGCGGACCAACTCGGCGGAACGGCCGTTGGCCTGCGCGCGGTAGAAGACCCGCACCTGGAAGTCCTTCCACACTCGTGGGGCCTTGCTCACTTCGGCCACGGCCAGGTGCAGGACCACTTGTCCGTCCTGGCAGTGGACGCTCACGGCATTGCGGTCCGCGAACGTGATGCACACGTCTTCATGCGACGGATCGCAGGCCAGCGTTCGTTTCAGCCCAAGCTTGTCGCTCACGTGTTGTGAGAGCTCCGGCAGGCTCATCTTGCGGCCGTCGAGCTCCAGTTGTTCCACCAGATTGTTCATGGCCGTCTCGTGGATTTGCACACTGAAGACGCTGTCTTCCGGCGCCCGAGGCCGCGGGGTCGAGGCCGCCAGTTGATCGCCGGCCGCCAGCCGCAACCGCATTGTCATCCGCTCCTCCGTCGTTTGCCCGCTGAGGATCGTCGGTCGCAGATCCAGGGCCTGCAGCGGATGGTAGACGCGCTCGCGGAGTCGCTCGACGGCCTCGGACAGCTTGGCGTAGGCCTCCGCGTCGATCCGCTGACGCGTCTTCGCCGAGATCTTGGCCTCTGCCTCCCACGTAGCCTGTGGACGTTGCTGCTCGTGTTGGGAACGCGCCGCGCTTTGGGCCAGCATGCCGATCAGTGGAATTCCGTCGAACGCCGTGCGCAAGGCCCGCAGACGTGTATTGTTGTAAACCTGCACTCGCGTGTCGGCCAGGTGGATTCCGTGGTCGTTGATCTCGATTTCCTTCTCCGCCCTGAAGCGGGCGTCGCTGTCGTTGAAGAAGGTGGCCGGCCCGGCGTTGGAACTCGTGGCGGAACTGATCTGGCCTTCCACCTGGAACACCATCCGCAGCCGGTCCGGGTCGGGCAGGAAATGGATCGACAGATCGCTATTGGCCAGGCTCCGGCCGCGCACCGGCACTCCCAGAATCGTCTCCCGCACGTACTCGTACTGAGCGGGTTGGTCGGGAATCAGGCGATTCAGGAGGTCCTTGCTGATCGCCACGCGCAGGTTCGCATTGCGGTAATCGTCTTCCAGTTGCTGGGCCAACTCATGAACCTGGGGTTGTGTGGACAGGCACAAGTGACGGTAGGCGTCGGCGATCCCCACTGCGTCGCTGGGCAGCCCCGTTTGCTCGAATCGCTCCACGGACTCCAGCAGGAGCTTCAGGTCCACCGGCTCGGCCGCCCAAGACCGCAGCTCATGGCTCAGTTCGCGCATAGGCTGACTGGCGGCAAAGGCTCGCTGCTCGGCGTTCATTGCGCTGTGGCTCAATCGTTGCAGCACGCGCTGCGCCAGTCGCCGTAGAAGTCGCTGGTCGCCCTTGACGCCGGAGGAACGAGCCGCCTGCCGCAAATCGTCCACCATCAAGTATTCGTTCCACGTCTCCGCCGATTCCGTGTCGGTGTGGACGGCATCGAGCCGCGCAAGGCAAAGGGCCAATTGCTGGGGGTCGGCCTGCGGCGGCTGCACCGGCAGCAACTCGGCGCCTCCCACCGCGACCGCACACTTCCACAACTCCACGCGCCGCCCCACGGCATGGCTCGTCCGACGCATCTCGGCCGCCAGTTCTTCGTCCGCAATCTGAGCCGCTAACTCCTCGGACTGGCACAGCAGGCCTTCCATGGCATCGAACCGCGCTTCCGCGGCATCGCTCAAGCTGAGGGCTTGGCCCAGCTTGCGCAGTTCCCGGCCAACGTCCAAGGCCCATGACCCCGCCTCGCACTGATCCCATAGTCGCTCCAATCGCCGAGCCAAAGAGGGTGGAGTCTGCCAAACGGGCTTGATGGCCGGCGCCGCCGGTTGTGGAGCCGCGTCGGCCGCGACGTCGGGCCGCGAGTCGGCGGCCATCTCCGGCTGAGTTTCGTCCGTCGTGGGGAGGGGAACGTCGACTGCAGCCTCCGCCTCCCGGTCGCCGCTGAGGCTCGGTCCGGTCGCAACCAGCGTCGGCAACGACAGTCCCGCCGAGGTCGCCACCTTCGTGGATGACGCCAGATCGTTGACAATCGGCCCATTGTCGATCAGGCCGGAAGAGGTGTCCGACAGGCTGGAGTCCCAAGGCGATGCGGCGGACGAACCGCTCATCAGGCCCGCCACCTTACCGGCAGTCTCGGCCACAATGTGGAACCGCGGCAGGTCCGACAATCCCTTGTCCTGCGGAGAGAGAACGGCCGGCGGGATGGGCGCCAGTTGATCGGGGCCTTGGAGCCACTGCTGCACGCGGCCATCTTCCGTGGCCGTGTTCGCGGCGACTGTGAAATGCTGGATCAGGGTGTCGGCCGACTGATGGCGTGCCACCCGTTCCCACGCACGCGGCGCCGCCGCGGCCAAGATGAACAGGCAGGCCATGATGCAGAGAACCGGCCACGTGCAATCCCGCTTCGCGCTATCCATCGCTCGCTCCCTCGAGCTGGTTGCTGAATCACTTCCAGAACCCATTGCCACCGCAGGCGTCGAAGGCCGGAAATCGCGGCAGCCACTGTCTGGAAACTGCCTGAGGCGTCGGTCTCCGGATCGTCAGCCGCATCCAGGCCTGCCGCGCGCAGCGCAGGCAGACACTCGGCGCTCGATGCCGGGGATTTCCTCAGCTCGTACCAGCATAAGGTAAGATCGGTTGTTTGGAGCAAATGGATCAAACGGGTATTTGGAGAAACATGTGGAGTCCCGCAAAGACTTTCCATCCACGACGACTCGACGCAGTGACCTGTCTGGATGGGCAAAATGCAACGGCAGTCTCCCCCGTCTTGTGGCGGGGCCGTCGGTCCACATTGCGGTCGGGCGCTGGTGCGGGTCCATCGTACCAGTTAGCCAGTCGCACGCTAATCTTCGACGAGGACCGTGTCGGTGTGTTCGTAGCAGGGGGCACAACAACAGAGGAACTTCAGCTCAATCTCACCTATGTTAGTGATTTGATGGAACTCGCCTGGCGGGATGGCCACCGCATCACCCGCTCGCACGTCCCGGGTTTCGCGCCCCACCTGCATGCGGCCACGCCCTTCGAGGATGTAGTAGATCTCCTCGGTCTTCGGGTGATAGTGGCCTGTCGTGCTCTTTTGGACGGGCAGGCGCGCTTCGGCCAGTGATTGATTGCGGATGCCCGAGTTGCGGTGGGCCAGCAACTCGCGGATCTCAGAACCGTCCTTGGTCGTGAAGGCAGGCACCCGGTCAATGTTCTGGATGTCCATGAACGGCTCCCAGATGGCAGGTCAGGGCAATGACTTGTGCAGAATACCAATCACGGCTGGCGGATAACGCCGGATGTCCCACTGATCGGGGGAAGGAAGCCGTGCGTAGTCGAAACGCGCATCGGCCTCCACAACAAACAGGCTCTCCGGCGGGGCGGCCGAATATAGATCGCTCAACAAGCCGAGCATCTCTTCGGCGCGGTCCACGTAGAAATCGTAGGGCGGGGAGGAAAACACCAGCCACGCAGCGGTCGGCCGTTGCGTCTGTCCTCGAAACCAGGCGAAGGTGTTGCCGGTGACCACCTGGCAACGGTCGGCCACGCCCAGCGACTGGGTATTCTGCCCGATCAACTGGGCCGTGGGCCGGTGCTGCTCGATGAAGGTCGCTCCCATCGCCCCGCGACTGATCGCCTCCAGTCCCAACGCGCCGGTCCCGGCAAACAGGTCGAAGGCCCATTTGCCGGCCACGGTGGGGCCGAGCAAGTTGAAGACGGCCTCGCGCACGCGGTCCTTCATGGGCCGAGTGCGCACGTCCCCGCTGTACAGCAGCCGGCGGCCGCGGAACTCGCCGCCGATAATCCGCGGGGCGGGCACCTGGCCTGGCGCGCGTGAGGACGGCGTTGCGGGCTTGGCTTTACGGCGGGGCATGTGCGGTACTCACGAGCCTTTCGGGGGGAGTGTTTGCCTCTCCCCACAGACAGACGACGCGTCTTATGCTAGCCTATGGGCATCTGAATTGCCAATGACCGGTC
This sequence comes from uncultured Planctomycetales bacterium, assembly GCA_937889015.1. Lineage (GTDB taxonomy): Bacteria > Planctomycetota > Planctomycetia > Pirellulales > Thermoguttaceae > CALARR01. The sequence continues at coordinate 73,757 of CALARR010000361.1, forward strand.
CATTTGCAGTACTGGGAGAGATCATGCGGACTCGGATTGCTTGGAGAGTGGGGGTGTGCCTGGCCATCGTTGTGGGCTGCGCATGGACCGTGAAAGCGATCGCTGCCGACCCGGCTCCTGCCGCTGCCACGGCTCCTGCCGCAAAACCGGCCACCGCGGGCCAAGCCGGTCCAGCCACCCAGGAATTCGACGCCTTCTTCACGCAGTGGTCCGAGTTGATCGAGCAGTTGCGGCAATTGCGCAACGAGTTCCGCGAGGCCAACGAGGAACAACGCAAGGAGATCGACAAGAAGTACCGCGCCCTGATCGCCAAGGGCATGGAAATGGAGCCCAAGCTGGTGCAATTGGCCGAGAAGGCCTTTGCCGAATCGCCGGGGGCCAATCCGCAACTGCCCGAGATGCTGACCGGCATCGCGCGCGGCGCCATGCAGGCCGACGCCTACGAGGAAGCCTTGCGCCTGGTGCAGTTGTTGCTGAAGAACGGGGTGAAGGATCCCGTGTTGTACAACATCGAAGGCATCGCGGATTTTGCCACGGATCAGTTCGACGAGGCCGAGAAGAACCTCACCCTGGCCAAGGAACAGGGCGGTCTGGACGAGATGGGGCAACGCTATCTGCGCATGACGCCGGGGTACAAAAAGCTCTGGGCCAAGGAGCAGGAACTGCGTGCCGCCGAGGCCAAGGCCGACGACCTGCCGCGCGTGTTGCTCAAGACGACCAAAGGCGACATCGAGCTGGAGCTGTTCGAGAACGAAGCCCCCAACGCGGTGGCGAACTTCATCTCGCTGGTCGAAGAGGGGTTCTACGACAACCTGACCTTCCATCGCGTCCTGCCCGGTTTCATGGCCCAGGGCGGCTGCCCCAAGGGGACCGGTGTCGGCGGGCCGGGCTATACCATCGCTTGCGAGTGCTATCAGCCCAACGCACGCATGCACTTCCGCGGCACGCTGAGCATGGCCCATGCCGGGCGTGACACGGGCGGGTCGCAGTTCTTCCTCACCTTCCAGCCGACCGAGCATCTCAACGGCAAGCACACCTGCTTTGGCCGGGTGGTGAAGGGCATGGACGTGCTGGCCAAGCTCAATCGCCGCGATCCGGAGCAGCCCCAGTCGCCTCCCGCCGACAAGATCCTGGAGGCCAAGGTGCTGCGCAAGCGGCCGCACGAGTACAAGCCGCAAGTCGTGCGCGAATAGGGCGCCGCAGCGATCAGGGCCGCAGTTCCGCCTGGCGGACGTTTACTCTTCCATCACGTCCTTTTCGCGCGCCTTGGCCATGTCGGCCACCAGGTTCTCGAACTTCTTGGTGAGTTCCTGGATCTGCTCCTTGACGTTGTCGCGATCGTCCTCCGAAAGCTCCTTGTCCTTTTCCGATTGATCGGCCGTCTTGTTGCCGTCGCGGCGCACGTTGCGGATCGAGACCTTGGTTTCTTCGGCCAGTTCGCGGATCCGCGCCACCAGTTTGCGGCGGACTTCCATCGACAAGGGCGGAACGTTCAAGCGAATCAGGCGGCCGTCGTTCTGGGGATTGAAACCCAGGTCGCTGGCCTGGATGGCCTTCTCGATATCCTTCAGGGTGCCGGGATCGTAAGGGCGAATGACAATCTGGGTGGGCTCCGGGGCGCCGACCGAGGCGATGGCCTTGATCGGCGTGGGCGAGCCATAGACCTCGACGCGCAGCGAATCCACCAAACCGGGATTGGCCCGGCCCGTGCGGATTCCGGCCAAGGCGCTCTTCAACACGGAGACCGCTTTTTCCATGCGTTCTTCGACATCGAAAAGGATTTCGTCGGCCAACATCGGCAAGACCCCAGAGGGAAGAAGGATGATTGGATGTCAGAAAGAGGCTATTGTCGTTGTCCCGCCTGCTGCACTGGATCGCCGGCCTCGCAACGGTCGGCCTCCCGGCATTGCTCACCTGGGAAGCACATGAATACAGAGCGATCAAACACGTATCAAGCGGCAGTCGCCTCCGCGATGGGCGAAGGGCCTGGCGGAGGCCCTTGCGTCCTTCATGGCTGGCTGCCCGTCTTGCGGATCAGCGTGCCCACGCGTTCGCCCAACACGGCCCGTTCGATGTTTCCCGGCTTGCGGAAATTGAACACCAGGATGGGCATGTCGTATTCCATGCACTTGGTGACGGCCTCGTGGTCCATGACGCGAAGGTTCTGCCGCCGCACGTCGTCGTAGCTCAACTCGCCGTAGAGCACGGCGTGGGGGTTCTTCTCCGGATCGTCGCTGAACACGCCGTCGACGCGCGTGGCCTTCAGCAGGATATCGGCGTCGAGTTCCAGGGCGCGTTGGGCGGCGGCCGTGTCGGTGGTCACGAAGGGGCTGCCCGTGCCGGAGGCCAGGATGATGATCCGGCCTTTTTCCAGGTGGCGGCGTGCGCGGCGGCGGATATAGGGCTCGGCCACGCCATCCATGCGGATGGCGGTCATCAGGCGCGTGTTGCAGCCCAGCGATTCCAGGGCGTCTTGCATGGCCAAGCCGTTCATGACCGTGGCCAGCATACCCATGTAGTGCGCGGTGGCCTCGTGGACGCACGAGTTGCCCGCGCTGAACTGCGCGCCGCGGAGGATGTTGCCTCCGCCGATGACGATGGCGATCTGCACGCCGTGCTGCGCGGCGCGATAGGTTTGCTGGGCCAGGTGCAGCACGGCGTCCATGGAGATGCCGCGCTCGCCCTGCCGCACAAAGCCTTCACCGGAAATCTTCAACACGACACGCTTGGCGCCGGCCCCCAGGCCGAGCGATGAGTCGGCCTCTCCCGGCCGGGGTTGGCCTGGGCGGTCCTGGGATGGGTTCTGGGGACTTCCGTCCGTCGCCTGATTGCCCGCGCCCATGCGTCACTCCTTGCCAATTTCCCAGTGTACGAAGCGAACCAGTTTCATGCCCGCTTCCTTGGCCACTTGCCCCACCGTCATCTTGTCGTCCTTCACGAAAGGCTGCTCGGTGAGGACCTTGCTGGCGTAGAACTCGCGCATCCGGCCCTCGACCATCTTTTCGATGATCTTCTCGGGCTTGCCTTCGTTGCGCGCGGCGGCGGCGAGGATTTCCTTCTCCTTGGCAACCAACGCCGGATCCAACTCTTCCTTGAACGCCACGATGGGGCGCAGAGCGGCGATGTGCATGCAGATGTCCTTGCCCAGCGCCGGATTGCCGCCTTCGATCTGCAACAGCACGCCGGTGGCCCCGTTGTGGTGCATGTAACCGGCGCAGGTGGCGTCGATGCGCGCGATCCGCGCCACGCGGAACACCTCGCGGATGCGGTTGGTGAGATCGTCCAGCACGGCCTGCAGGGTCTTGCCCGGCTGGCTGGGCGACGGCTGAGCGAGCAAGGCCTCGGGCGTGGCGGCGCCGGGGCCGGTGGCCAGTTGCGAGGCCAGGTCGTTGGCCAACTGGATGAACTCCTCGTGACCGGCGACCGGAGCGCTTTCGCACTGCAGTTCCACAATCGTGCCCACCGCGGTGTTCGCCGGAGCGTACACCGCCACGCGGCCGAACGCGGTCTCGCGACCGGAACGCTTTTCCATTGTCTTCAGGCCCGACTTGCGCAACAGTTCGACCGCCTGCTCCTGGTCGCCACCGGCGTCGGCCAGCGCCTTCTTGCAGTCCATCATGGGGAGTCCGGTACGTTCGCGAAGGGCTTTGACGGCGGCGGCTGTGATTTCTGCCATGAGAACCTCCCAAATCGGCTTGTGCGTCGAGTGATAGTCGTATGTCGATGAATGGACTCGTGCGGCTCGGATCTCGCCGGGCGCGAGTCCAGGAACGTGAACCATGTCGGCAGCGCGGAAACGCGGCCCACGCAGGCCAGAATCCCACGCAAGCCCGTCGCGGCCCACATCCAACATCCCAGCCCAGGCCCGGTGCTCTGGCGAGCAGCGGGCGCGGTTCTCCGGGCACGGCCGGCAGGGACGTCCGAAGACCGGTCCGCGCGCTCCGTGCCGCCTGAAGGCAGCGATCGTTACGAACTGCTGACCGTGGAAGCGGCCAGGTCGTCCTTGTCGTGCTTCAACTCGCCGGTCGAAGCCTTGCCGGCCAACACCGCGTCGGCCAACAGGCGAACCACCAGCTCGATGGAACGGATGCTGTCGTCATTGCCCGGGATCGGCAGATCCACCAGGTCCGGATCGCAATCGGTGTCGATCAGGGCCACGGTGGAGATGCCCATCTTGCGCGCTTCGCGAATGGCGTTCTTTTCCTTGCGCGGGTCGATGACCACCAGGCACTCCGGCAGGCGATTCATGGTGCGCATGCCGTTGAGGTTGCGGTACATCTTGCGGTACTCGCGATTCAAGGCCGACTGCATCTTCTTGGAGTAGGTGGACAACTGGTCGCTGGCGCGCAAGGACTCGAGTTCCTCCAGGCGTGCCAAGCGGCTGCGGATCGTGCGGAAGTTGGTGAGCGTGCCGCCCAGCCAGCGGTCGCTGACGAAGGGCATTCCGGCGCGCAGACCCTGCTGCTCGATGGTCTCGGAAGCCTGGCGCTTGGTTCCCACGAAGAGGATCAAGCTGCCCTGCGAGGCCACCTTCTGCAGGTACTTACGCGTTCGGATCAGGCCGCGGATCGTCTCGCGCACGTCGATGATGTGGATCAGGTTGCGGCGCGCGTAGATATAGGGCCGCATCTTGGGGTTCCAGCGGCTGGCCCGATGCCCGAAGTGAACTCCGGCTTCAATCAGCTCTTTTACTAATACAGTAGCCAAACTAATCCCTCTCTTTCGTGGCACACCGGCTAAGTCCCGCAGGCCGCCTGCCCGGAAACCACTCGGCCGACCAAGACCGAAGTCGAGTTCCAGATAGGGTTTGCCGCGGGCGTCCGGCGTTGGTGTGAAGCGCTGCGGTCAGAATAGTGGACCTTCTGCCTGCCTGGACCGTTCAGGCCGACAAACCTATGAGACTAGCAGTTGTCGCGGCAATCGTCAACGGCGCGGGAGGGCTAGGCCAGGCGCAATTCGTGGGCCCAAGCCCTCCTGATCGCGGCGCAGGATCTCGGTTGCCCCTGCGGCGTTAGAGGTTCTTCGCGGAGCGAAACACGACACCCCAATCGAAGCCTCCGCACCCGCGGCGAGGCGGGTCGATGGCCTGTTCGCGCACGCAACAGGGTGTTGCTTGAAGCAACATGCAACGCCTCGCACGGGGTGCTGTAGCGTTGCATGGTTGCGCGGATCACGCAAGGCTCTGACACAAAGGAAGTTACGGCCGAGACGCACGGTGCAACACGATTAACCAGAGTGGCTGGGTTGTTGCATCCGTTCGAGGGGGCGGTGGGTAGGATGTGGGATTATGGATGTCGGATGTTGTTCGGAGTCGGAGGGGGCCGGGGCGGGCCGTGTCGCGTGTCAGGTTTCGCTGCTGACGAAATGTCTCCCCACCTGAAGTGCGGGTGCGACTTGAGAAAGCGATTCAAGCTACCCGGCAAGGATTCGAACCTTGAATGAGGGAGCCAAAGTCCCTAGTGTTACCATTACACCACCGGGTAATTGATCCACAAGCCTGTGATGGCAGTGCTCATGGCAGGACTTGGGGAGTCATCCGCCTGATTGGGAGGCCATGATCGCCAAGCGTCGTTCAAGTATACCAGTTCACCGGCAACCTTCAACAGACCCTTGGACGGCCACAACAACGACAACACCCCGTCAGACACAGGGTCTGACGGGGTGCGGATACTCGAATCCGGCGGCTCTGGCCACTGCGTGGCGAGTCGCAACGGGAAACCCACGAGCCAAAGGACACGCGCTACGACCAAACGCTACGTGCTGCGGAGAGGGCCGTCAGGCCGCCCTCGCCAGCCGTCGCAATTCTCACTCGCTGGTCGTGTAGTACTCGGAGTTGTTGGGCCAAATGGCGCCGGTGGTGGCATCGTACTGCCAGCCGCCCAGGCTGCCCACAACGCCGGTCGGCGTGGCGCCGGCCGTGGCGACCGCGGTCACCTTGTTGCTGTTGTCAAAGGGGTTCACCGGGATCTGGTTGTCAATGTACGGACCGTAGGGATAGTCGGTCCCCGGGGTGCCGGTCTGACCGCTGATGTTGGTGGCGCTGGTCAATTGCGGCAGGCCGTTGTCCTTGATGGCCGGCAGGGTGCCCAGGTGATGCACCTTGTACATCTCGATCTGCGAACGCAGCGTGTGCATGTTGAACTTCAACGTGCTCGTCATGGCGTCCTTGGTCGAGGAGGAGAATTGCGGAATGATGGTGGCCGCGAGGACCGCCATGATGATGACGACGATCAGCACTTCAATCAGCGTAAAGGCGCTGCGACGACGGGTGTTGCTCATGACAGACTTTCCTTTGGCGAAGAATGTGGTAGAACCTGAAGACCAAGCCGGGGATGGGCTGCGCGGCCCTGACGCCCGACGCTTTTTCCGGAACCTGCCACCTCGAATGGGCGAGTCCTTGGCGGGCCAGGACGAATCCAACACAGCGCGCCAGCGCATCGCGGGGTGCAGTTGTATTCCGTTATGGTTCTCTAGGTCAGAGAAAAGGGGGCGTCAAGCAAAAGCTTGCAGGGGCCTCGATCGGTGGCTGGCGCGTACAATGCAGCGTCTGGCTTGCGGGGGGAGCAGAGGCTTGCGTCGGGGGTCCGGACTGTCTTGTTGTGCAGAATCGGCACGATGCGTTGCACCGGTCCATCGTTCCGAGGACTCCCCGATTGCCTGCATTTGTCATCTAACCCATATAATCCATGCACCCCATATCAAGTAGTCAGCGCAGAGTTCCGATAAGTTCCTGTAAGTCGGGCACCGTGAATTTGCTTTAGGGACGTTAGCCCGCTTGGAATACCGTGGCAAGCGGTGTATTTTGGGCGGGTCGGCTAATGTGCATGAAGTGCGCTGGCCGAATAGGCAATAAGCGGGAGTTTCCCGCCTGACCAGGCCGTATCGTATTCACGACTTCCTTGAAGGAGGCAGACGATGAAGAGGTTGCTAGGAATGCCAGCGCTGGCGATCCTGTGGATCGCGCTGGCGGCCAATGCGGCTGACGCCTTCCATTGTGGCGCAGCGCGCTATCGATGGTGCCATCAGGCGTGCAGTTCGGCCGCGCCGAGTTGCTGCATGCAGGAATGCACGATCATGAAGACCTGCCGCCAGGTCGTATGGGAACAGCAGCAGGTGACCTGCTACAAGACCTGTTACGACCGCGTGTGCGAGCAGAAGGTGGTCAACTGCACGAAGTACGTGCCGGAGACCCAGTATCGGCAGTGCACCTACACGGTGTGCAAGCCGGTGTGGGAGACCCAGGTCCGCACGATCAACTACGACGTGTGCAAGCCGGTGTGGGAAACCCGCACGAAGGAGATTTGCTACACGGTGTGCAAGCCGGT
>CALARR010000362.1 GCA_937889015.1 uncultured Planctomycetales bacterium
GCAGGAGCGCCCGATTCCAGCCGTATTCGGCTGGAATCCGGACGGAATTGCGATCATTGGCTGCGCCGGCATCAATAGCGTTGCTGCACTCCCTCGGCGAAGGCCGCCGCATTCAGTGCTTCCCCTGTAGCATGGCGCGTCAGTTCGTTCCAGTTCAGACTCCGACCCGGCGCGAACACCCGTTCGCGCAAAAACTGCCCCACGGCCGGCTGGCCCACGTAGCTCGCCCGGCGTGGATCCCCGCCCCCGAGCACCTGACTCGCAATCGTCCGCTGCAACTGCGTGGCAAACAACTCGCCAAGCATGTAGTTGTGATAGTACGCCGGAGCAATCACCAGGTGAATCTTGCTGGCATAGTCTGGCAGATCCCGCCCCTCAGGCCGACGCAGGCCCTGATACTGTTCGACCAGATCCCACCACAGGCGGTTCATATCCCGGTCCGGGCGACCGTAGAGTTCCCTCTCAAACCGGAACATCACCTGGCACCAGCGCGAAAAAATCAAGGCCTGCGCCCGGCGCCGCTGGTCGGCCGCCTGATCGAAGGCCTTCGGATGGGGCACCAGGGCGCCCATCGCCACCAGCCACGCCGAACGGTCCGCAAGCCGCTCGAAGAGCATGGCAATCCCCTCGGTGGTCAGCGTGTGCGACTCGGTGCGCAACACGTAGGGCATGCTCTCCGGAATGTTCTTGCTCGAATAGACCGCATGCCCCAACTCGTGCAGCATGGTCGACAACCAGCGATGCCCAGGCACGATGTTGGCCAACACGCGCACGTCACCGGCACGGTCAATGTCGGTACAGAAGGCATGCGGATTCTTGCCCGGCTTCTCGTACAGATCGCTGCGGTCCAACACGTCGTCGACAGGCAGACCGATCCCGGCGTAGAACTTGCGGCAGGCGTCAAGAATCTCGATCGACGTGTAGACGCCTTCTTGCGGCGGACCAAATACGTCCGGAACCTCCTGGAAGAAAGGGTCGTGATAGTGCCAGGGACGCAGGTGTTCGACAGCAATCCCGTACTGCTGTGCCAACGCCGCGTCGATCGTCGCCTTGACCTGCTGGAATGGCCGACGCGTCAAATCATCCAATTGCTCGAACAGGGCCAGCACTTCGGCTTGGCTTTGCTCACCAAGGGCCAACTGCATCACATGGTAATCGGCATAACCGAGGGACCGGGCGACCTGATTGCGCAACTCGACCAACTCGCGGAGCATACCGACCACCACCGGCCCGACACCCTTGCTCGCTTCCCACACCGTCTGACGCTTCCTTGAATCCTTGGACTGCGTCAGTACCTGGCGGACCTGGTTGTCTGTCAGGTCTTCTCCATCCACCCGAGCCCGATAGACATTGAACGCCCTCTCCAGGGCGTTCGATTTCGCCAGAATCCGTTTGATCAACTCGGGATCAACCTGCCGGCCCATGGCCTGAAGATACAGCAGTTCGATCTGCCGGGCCAGGCGTCTGTCCGTTGGACCAGCCTGGCGAATCGCCTTCAATGCGGCAAACCGCTGGCGATCCGCCAGCTTCAGCTCCAGACAGGTTTCAGCCTCCTGCTTGACCTGATAGTCCTCGTCCTTGCCAGAGATATTGGCCGCCCACCAGCGCAGCCCGACCTCGATCTCCAGGGGACGAACCTCCGCCTCATACGTCTGAACGAAACTTCGAGCCTGCGCATCGGCATCGGCATTGTCACCCACTTGTGCCGCGGCAAACGTGGCCGTCATATCCATCGCTCCCCATGCAGCCACCAGGCCAATGCAACATTGCCACTTCATAGGAGAACCCTTATCAACTGAGATTCGCCCCATTCTATCCCTGAATCCCGGCGTTGACAGGACCCCTGCCCAAAGCCGACAATTCCCCTTTCGGCAAAGTCGAGGGATGGCCGCAGGGGCAAATGGTACGAAGATGGGCAGGAAGCTACTTATCGTCGCCTTGAAGGTGGGCATTTCGCTGGCCTTGGTCGGCTATCTTGCCTACAGCGTGCAGGACAACCGGGTCTTCGGTGACCTGTGGAGCCAGCCCAAGCGATGGGAATTTCTGGTCGCGGCCCTCCTGGCCTGTGCGGCTGCAACCGTGGTTTCGATCGTGCGCTGGGGCTACTTGGTCCGCGCCCTGGAGATCCCATTCCCCCTGAAGGAGTCCCTGCGTCTGGGATTCCTGGGATACCTGTTCAATCTGGCTCCGATGGGCATTGTCGGTGGCGACGTACTCAAGGCAGTACTGCTCGCTTTGCGGCATCCCGGCAACCAGGCAAAGGCCGTGGCCTCGGTGATCGTCGATCGCATCATGGGGCTGTACGTCATGTTCGTGGTGGCATCTCTGGCCATCCTCGCCACCCGGTTCTATTCCGCGCCCGTGCCCGAAATCCGCCAATTGTCCCTGGCAGCTCTGGGGATTACCCTTCTGGGCACGCTCGTCATTGCCGCGTTGCTCACGCCGCACGCCACCGACAACCGACTGATACAAACCCTCGAGCGACTGCCCAAGGTGGGTCCGCACCTGCAGCATGCCGTCGAGTCGTTGCGCATGTACCGCAGGCGGCCGCGAGTGCTGTGGATCGCAACCGCCATGAGCTTCGGCGTCCACATCCTCCTGGCCATCGGCGTGTTCTGCATCGCTTGCGGCTTGCCCGGCGAGCATCTGTCCCTGCCCAACCACTTGGTAGTCGTCCCCTTGAGCTTTGCGGCGGGCGTGATTCCGCTGCCGCTGGGACCGACCGAATGGGTCCTGGATCTGCTCTACCGCAGTGTTCCTTTGCCGGACGGCTCTTTCTTACCGCCAGGACAAGGCTTGATCGTCACCTTGGCTTACCGCGCGATCTGCGTCACGATCGCGATCGTGGGGGTCGGCTACTACCTGACCGGACGGAGGGAGGTATCGGCCGTGCTGCACCAAAGTCAACAGGGCACGGGGACCGACAGAGGCGATCTGTCCGCCGGCAACTGATCGGCATGGCAGTCACGCGTTATCGGCTTGCGGCCTTGCCCGGAACCCGCGGATCAAAGGCCCCCACCCACAGCCCATCGCTGGTGCGTTGAATGGCCTGGGTAACGCCCGCCGAACCGCTCACCGCCGTTTCGTGGCCCAAAGCGTTCAAACGCTGCACGACCGCCGGATCGAACCCCTTCTCCAAGAACAGCTTGTTGGGACTCCACTGGTGATGAATCCGCTTGACGCCAAGGGCCTCGCCGGGCGTCATGCCCAGATCCAGATGATGGATCAGCGCCTGGACGACTTGAGTAATGATCTTGGGACCGCCGGCCGCCCCTACGGTGAAGATCGGTTGGCCCTGGCGAAGCACGATGGTGGGACTCATGCTCGACAGGGGACGCTTGTGCGGTGCGATCGCATTGGCCTCCGCGCCCACCAGTCCTGTGGCGCTGGGCACGCCCGGCGAAATCGAGAAGTCATCCATCTCATCATTGAGAATCACTCCGGTCCCAGGCACCATGACTCGTGCCCCGAAGCCCAGATTCACGGTTGTGGTCAAGGCGACCCAGTTGCCCTCGCTGTCCGCGGCAGCGATATGAGTCGTGTTCTTTCCGAAGTAGTCGTCTCTCCAACCAGGCGGCTGCCCCGGGCCGTCCACCTTGGCCACGGCATCCAGGCGGATGCGTTTGGCCAGTTCCGCGGCATACTTCTTGTCCACAAGCCCCTTGGGTACGCGAACGAAATCCGGGTCTCCCAACCAATAAGCTCGGTCTGCAAAAGCCAACTTCATGGCCTCGGCCACAACGTGATAGAAGACGGCCGTATCCCGGTCACGCAGTTCTTTCAGATCGAAGTGCTCCAGGATATTCATGATCTGCAGCACGTGAACGCCGCCCGAACTGGGTGGCGGCATGCTCACCAGGGTCCACTCGCGGTAGGTCCCTACCAGCGGATCCCGTCGGCGAGCGCGATAGGCGGCTAGATCGTCGGCCGAAATGATCCCGCCATGACTGGCCATCCATGCTCCGAGTGACTGGGCGAACGGTCCGCGATAGAACCAGTTGATGCCCTGCTGCGCCACGGCGCGATAGGTTCGCGCCAGATCAGGTTGCTTCAGCACCTCGCCTTCCCCCAAGGGCGAACCGTCTGCGTGCAGAAAAGCCGTCCGGCAACCTGGGTCGTCGGCAAAGTCCTTGGCAGCCGCCTTGAACCGCCGCGCATTGAGGGCATCCACAGCAAATCCTCGCTCTGCTATCTCGGCCGCCGGCATCAGCAACTCCGCCAGGCTCAGGCGTCCGAAGTTGCGTACCGCATCCTCATACGCCGCCAAGGCCCCAGGCACCGCCACGGCCAACGGACCGCGCTGCGCCAGCTTGGGTTGCAATTCGCCATTGCGGACATACAGGTCGCGGTGGGCCTTGCCCGCGGCGGTCTCTCGACCGTCAATGACGGCCAAGGAACCGTCGGCTCGTCGCAAGAGAATGAAGCACCCGCCGCCGACCCCAGAATTGGTTGTATCGACAACCCCCAGCGTCAGGGCCGCGGCCACGGCCGCGTCCACGGCATTGCCGCCACGTCCCAGGACGGCCAGACCGGCATCCGTGGCCAAAGGATGCACCGTGGCCACGCAGCCGGAATCCGCCAGGACACTCGGCGGCACAGCCGTCAACAACACCGCCAGCAACAACATCCGGTGGCAACTCCCGACACGCGTGGTCTTGGCAACAATCGCCATGGCATACCTCGAAATGAAACAAGACGCTGGCATTCAGCAGCCTTGCTCGCCAAATGCCAGCGCCGGTCAATGCAGTCCAGACAACATCCGGAATGGCCTGTCCCTCGCCACTCGGCTCTACACCAGAGGCGTGACGCCGGGCATGGCAACCGGATAGTTGCCATTCGCATCCGGCTTGGTCGGCGGCTCCGCATCCCAGGCATAGGCCGCAGGCGCCAGCGTCTGCTGTGAATTGATGGCCTGTTCCCAGGTGATCTGCTTGCCCGTGTAATTCACCATCCGCCCCAGAATGGCCAGCATGGTGCTGTAAGCCATGTACTGCCCGTTGTTGATCGGCGTGCCGGCGCGGATGGCCTTGAACAGGGCCTCGTGCTCGGCCACGTACATGTTGCACTTCACCTTGCTCTCGTATTTCCAGGCGTTGGGCCCTTCGATCACGTTCTTGAGGATGTTCGCTCGGCCCTTGGTCCCCAGAAAGATGTCGGATGTCTCGTTGAAGCAGCCCCCCTGTTGCCGCGTGTAGGAATACGCGCGAACGCCGTTGGGCCACTCGTAGCACACGGCATGGTGGTCAAAAATGTCGCCGTACTTCGAAGCGTCCGTGCGCACCTGGCGTCCTCCCATGCCGAAGGCCTGCAACGGCGGCTGATCGTGCATCGCCCACAGGGCCTTGTCCAGGCTGTGTACGTGCTGCTCCACGTTGTGGTCGCCGGAAAGCCAGGTGAAGTAATACCAGTTGCGGATCTGGTATTCCATTTCACTCCAACTGGGATCGCGTTCACGGAAACCGGCGTGGGCGCACAGATACAATTCCTGCATGGCGATGATGTCGCCAATGGCCCCGTCCAGAATGCGATTCATCGTCTCCTGTACGGCCGTATGATAGCGCCAACACAGACCGGAGACAATGTTCAACCCCTTCTTCTTCGCCTCCTCGCTGGTGGCCAGAATGGATCGGATGCCCGGAGCGTCGACGGCCACCGGCTTCTCACAGAAGATGTGCTTGCCGGCGTCCACAGCCGCCTTCAGATGCTTGGGGCGGAAGTGCGGTGTCTCCGCTAGACAAACGACGTCGATGCCGCTGTCCAGCACCTTCTGATAAGCATCGAATCCCGCGAAGCGGCGCTCCGCCGGAACGTCCACCCGGTCGCCGAACTGCTTCGTCAGGTTCGCCACACTCGTCTCGATGCGGTCGGCAAACGCATCGCCCATGGCCACAAGCTTCGTGTTCGGATCCGCGGTCAACGCGTTGGCCGCGGCCCCGCTCCCTCGTCCTCCGCAACCGATCAAACCAATCTTCAGCACATCGCTGCCCGCCGCGTGGGCCGAGCGCGCAACCGACAGCCCACCGGCCAGTGCGCCAGCAACGGCCGAGGCCTTGAGAAAATCACGACGCGAAGCACACCGATCGCTGGACTTTCGCAGCTCACTCATGGAAGGCTCCTTGGCAGGCAGGAAGAACCAGTTCGAGCACGCGCCCGTCCCGGTCGTTCTTGGGGAGAAGGCGGCGGGGATCAATCCGTATCCTAACTCACGCTAGGGGCCATGCCAAGTAGTGAGCCGCGGCGCGTGCGGCAGTGCCAAGAGCGTCTGGCCCGTCGAGCCAATTCACTGCACCTTGGCCATATAGCGCAAGAACTCGGCGTCGAGCTTGCTCAAGTCGCCGAAGGCCGCTGTAAACTCGGCCAGCCGCTTTTCCGGACCGTCTTCCCTCAGGGGAGGCTTCGCCGAGAGCACACGTACGTAGTCCACATACTGCTTAGGCTTCTGGCGAATCAAGAAATACGTCAGAGCCCATGCCTCTGCGTAGGCATCCAAGCCTCTTTGGGGATCACGAAACCGCTTGTCGTCAGCCACGAGCGTCCGCAGCGAGTCACTGGGACGCCCTCGCAGATACTGACGAAACCGTTGCAGCCGCATCCGATTGACGCCCCCAATATTGCGCCACCCCTTGGCAGCCGCCAGGTCGGGCGTCTCGAAGTAAATGGCAATCCCCTCGCAGAACCAGAGAGGCGTGTCACTCATGCGCTGATGCAGACCACAATTGAAGGCGATCTGGTGCGTGGCTTCGTGCATGATCGTGGCCACCGTCCGCTCGGCGTCGGGCCGTGACAGAACGGCGTTGATCTGAGCCTGCACGTTCTTGGGTTTGCCCTGCGGAAAACTCTCCACGCCCGTCAAATCGCACATGGTCATGCGATTCGTCTGCAGGCTGTAGTAGCCGATGATCGACGAAGCCCCATCGCCCGCTTCCGGCCGCGCATACTCGATGTAGTTCCGCCGATCGGCAAAGACCACGGCCACCAAGGGGAATTCCGGAGGGGTGATCGTGAAGCCCTTCTTCGTCCAATAGTTGTCAAAGGCCTTGTACAATTGCTCGAACAATGCCCCGCACCACTGCGCGTATTCGCGCGTCGTGTTGAAGCAAATCAGGTAGTGAGCCGTGCGGAAAGTGTCGAACCCCCGCGGCAACTCCGCCAGCAGACGCCGACTCAGGCCCTCCATGTCCAGCGGCGCAAAGGGCGTCTGGTCGCTGCTGCTCTTGACGATCTCGTTCGGCTGCACGGGCCAAAGCAAGCCATCCCGAGCCAACAACAACAGCCCGCCGTCTTGCGCCTGAACCACCACCCGCCCCTCAAGCGTCGTCTCACGACCACCGGTGTTCACCACCAGATGATCCATCCCCAACCCGGCGGCCGAAACCAGAAAGCACAGCATCACGAGGGACGTGGTCAGAAATCGCGGCCGAATGGGCATGCTGCAGTACGCCGAGAGGGTGCGGAGGGACGTCTAGCTCCATTATAACTGTAGCTTGACCGAGCCAACGCGAGCCCCCCCTCCATTGGCGATCGCGCGTCCGACCCACTGGCTCAGGCGCGAATGCCCCAGCAACGGCACTCGCCGGCCACCGCCCCTGCGTCACTGCGATACCCGGGTGCGAGTCTGGCGCAGTAACACCTTCTGCGGATTGTTCTTCCAGCGATACTTGCCCGCGAAGTCGGCTGGCGTGAAGACCTTGGGCCCTTGATCCGCGATGGCCGCAAACACCAGCTCCTTTTCGGCCCCTGGCGTGGCAATGTAGTTGCCTTCTGGGGTGAAGACTGCGTAATTGCGCTCGCTGAAGAACGCGAAGATCCGCCGCAGTTCGCCCGAACTGGCGTCGTAGAGGCGGATCGTGCCGTCGTCGCGGCGTGCGGCGGCCACGTACTTCCCGTTGGGCGAAAGGTAGTACAAGGCGTAGTGCCGGATGACGGGCTCCAAGGTCACCTCGCGGATCTTGTTTCGCGCGGCCACGTCCCAAGCGACAACCTTCTCCCAGCAGGCAGCCACCAGGGTCTTGCCGCCATCCTGCCAGGCAAGCGTGGCGGTAAAGGGCAAGGCCGTGGTCAGATCCTGAAATTCCGTCTCGCCGCTGGGCGACAACACTCCCACTGCCGTCCATTCAGCCCCAGCCAGGGTCCGCCCGTCCGGCGACCAGGAAACCCATGTCAAGAACCGGCCACAGTCGCGAACCAGGCGGCCAGACTGTACGTCCCAGACATGGGCCATTCCAGAAGTGGCCACGCGGCTGCCATCGGGCGACCACGCCGAGAAACCGTTCCAGTTCTCTTCCGGTCGCCCCAAAGCCTGCACGGTACGCCCCAGCGACAAGTCCTCAATCCACACCCGTTGCTTGCCATCGCGCACCAGAATCCGTCGGCCATCCGGACTCCAGACAACGTTCTTGATATCCTCGTAGCCGGAACGGATCTCGCGTGTCTTCTGTCCTGCCTGACCGTCCAGAAAGTGCAGCACGTCGTCCGAACCACCCGCGGCGATTATGCGGCCGCTGGGATGCCAGTCGATGGCCTCCATCCAGTTCACACCGTTAATTGGTCGGCACTGACCAGAGACCAGATCCCAGATCACAACGTGGTCGTGTACTGCGAAGGCCAATCGCGAACTATCGCGGGAAAAGGCCAGGTTACTCGGAATGTCCACTGGCCCATTCCTCGGCGGCACGCTGCTGACCGGCGCCGGCATCTTCGCATTCCAGATCCACAATGTCCCCAGGTTGTCGCCCGCCGCCAACTCCTGGCTGTCAGCCGACCAGGCAAGGGCGTCTAGGCCCAGGCCGCGCGGATTCGGAACTTCACGGATCAGGTTGCCCGAATTCGGGTCCCACAGACGGAATTTCTGCTGATTCGCCGTGGCCAACACCTTCCCGTTAGGCGACCAGGCCATACGCCCCACGGCCTGCGGGATCTTGCGCAGCAGCGTGCCTGTCGCAGCATCCCACAAACGCGCGCTTTCATCCCCTATCCCCGATAGCGAGGCCAGAACACGACTGTCCGGCGACCAGGCTAATGTGTGTACATTGCCCGGGCTGCCTGAAATCGTCTTGCTTCGCAACTGCAACTTGCAGTCGAACAAGACCAGGCTCCCATCTCCTAAACTGCCGGCCAACCAGCGTCCGTTCGGGGACCACGCCACGGCCTCCAGCGCGCCACCCAACTCATCCACGCTCCATAGTTGCTTGCCTGACTCAGCGTTCCATACCCGCAGACAGGCGTCTTCGTGGGCAGCGGCCAAGTGATGGCCATCAGGAGACCAGGCAAGCTGCCGGACCAGATGGGGATCCACGTAAATACGCTGCACACTCTTGCCCGAATCCGGATCCCAAACGTGAATCTCCCCGGTGGCATCGGAAGACGCCAGGTATTTTCCATCAACGGACCAGACCACGCAGAGAACCGTATTGAGATGCCCTGTGAGGATCGCCACAGGAACTTGCTGCCGGTTCCAGATCCGTACCGTGCCATCCGCTCCCCCCGTGGCAATCCACGTGCCGTTCGCACTATACGCCACACTGCGAATCCCGCCGCGATGTCGCCGGCTTTCGATGGTCCAAGTGCTGAGCCCCTTGATCGAAGGCGTCGCAAAGACCATCTCTATCGGCGAGAAGACCTCGACGCCGACCACTGGTGGTGACAGAAAGAACGCAACCCACAATAGTGCGGATCCCCGCACCACGGCTGCCAATGCAGCCGCAATGCGAGGACACATCGCAGGAAGCTTATTCTTCGCGCCGACTCCTTGGCAGCCCCCAGCCATTGACAGCTCCCGTCTCAGCATCTGGCCCAAACCGTCGCGTGGCGGCACGATCCGCTCCACGGAAAAACCCAGTCTATGGGGGGCGCAGCGCGCATTGCAATGGGGATGGGGCAGGCAAAGGCCATGGCGTGCCAGCTCACACGACTACCCCCGCCAAGGCGTTCCCCTCCGACGCACACACGCCGCATTCTCTTGACAGTCGAGGTCGTCTGGACACGCACAGCCGACCCTGCTACCTTACTCGCCCGCCGACGTTCGCCCGAGGGAATTGGTCGGGCGAGACCAACCGGGGGGTCTAGAAAGACGAGGAATTGACCGTATGAACTTCTTCAATTGGCTGCGTGAAGGTGTACGAGAAGCGGTTCTCCTTGGCGTGACCGATGCCGTGCATGGGATCGGAACACCGCCCAATGGCGACGACATGGGTCAACGGCTCTTGGATGTGGTTCGCAAGGGATCGCCTGAACTGTCTCCCGCCAACACGATGACCCTGCCAGCACGCCGCAAGAAGCTCGGCCGCTCACTCAACGATGTTCACGCTAGCCTGGAACGCCAGACACCCCCGCTCGAAGAAGAATAACGCATCTTGGCGCGCAAGCGATCCCTTCGCGTTCCAATACCCATGGCCGCATGATGCTCCGCAGCCGGAGAACGAGTGGAGACGAACCGCATCGTCCCCTGCTCCCGTGCCCCCTCGCACACACCTGCTGCCGCCCATCCTGCCAGGGGCTATCTCAACGACGAATCATCTGGGAGAAAAGGGGGTTATCGCGATAGGCGTAGGAAGCGTAGTTGATCCGCGCCCGACGTTTGGTCTCTTCAAACGACCGGTCCGTGTCCAGCAACCCCAAATCGTAAGCCAACTGATCTGAATAGCCGGTCAACAACACACGCCAATCGTACCGGATTCGCTCGGGCGCGATGTTGTTTACGTGCCGACGAATGTTGGTCGTGCAGTTGTTGGCGAACGTGTCATAGAACTCCGGTCGCTCGGCCAACTGGTTTACCCGTTGCGCTACGTCCAGAAACAACTTCTGCGATTGTTCGGGGGTTGCGCGTACGCGATACAGGTAGACCTCGCTGAGCCGGTGGTTGGTGCGCAGGGCGACTACATCCCGCTCGTCGGCCAGCACGTACATGATCTCGAACTGGCGGAGCATGCCCTTGATCGGCGCAAAGACCTCGCCCTTCTCCTTGCGAATCTCGACCGACACGGCCAGGTAGTCTCGATCGGCGAAGCCGAAGCTGAGCATGGTGTGGGCCAGGCTGGAAGTCTCGGCAAAGGGGACGACCAGGAACCAGACCGAGTTCAACTCATCCAGACAGAATGTCTTGTCGTAGTAGTGGACCGTGTACTTGTCCGCACTGCGATAGTCGCAGTTGCGGATATTGCGTACGGTGACCTGCGATCCATCCACCTCTGCCGTAGGGAGCAGGACCTGATCGGCCGCCCAATCACGGTTATTGGAGGGCCGCAGCGCGCTGCAACCGGATGCCAGAAGTGGGAGCAGTCCCGCGGCCAAGAAATGCCGCACGGCATACCAGAAGATTCGGCTTGGGATCGGGCCGGCAAACGCCATCTGTACGCCAGAAGCTAGGACAAGATACCGCTAGGTCGGGGCAGACCCGCGGCCCGAGACAGGCGTGCAGGCTCGCCCCGTCGCTACTTTTAGGGAGCGGCTTCATACCGCATTTGCCTGCCTGAGGCAAGACCAGCGGCGAGCAGGGACGTACAGTCGGATAGTGGTTGCATCCGCAATGAACTGAGATCATTGGGCTGCATCCGTATCAACCTGGCATCAATGGCACACAGTCCCTTCAGGGGACATAGGGCTCGCGTGACCTTATGCGGCACGTTAAAATCCTAGTGTCACTCCCAGAACCTGTCGGCAGCTCAGTCTTGCCGGGCCATCCGACGTGACTGGGATGCTTCTGGGATAAGTTCTTGCCTAGTCTCCTCTCTTGTCACAGAGTCTACTTCTTGCGAATGGCAGTACCGCATGACTCGCACTTCCACAGCATGGATCATCGCCGGGGTCTGGGTCATCATCGCCCTTGGCCCTCAGTCCGGTCCAGTTCAAGCACAGTCGGCCTTGGAACGCTTGGAATCGCAACTGCGAAAGCAGCTCGGTGTTCGCGGTACAGGCGACAAGCCCGAGACGAGCAAACCGCCGAACTCGACTTCCGCATCTGGCAAATCGGGAGCGGCTCCGGCCGACGCGGCCGCTGCGCCCTTGGCCGAGCCAGCATTTCCTCAGCCGCCGCAAGCCAATGAACGCCCCCGTCCCTACTTGGGCATCGTGGTCGACGACCAGAACGATCGTGGGCGAGGGGTGCGGGTTCTGGATGTCCTGTCCGACGGACCGGGAGCGAAGGCGGGCCTGCAGAATCAAGATCTGCTGACCAGTATTTCAGGCATGCGAGTCCGCCAGTTGTCGGAAATGGCCGATATCCTGGACCTCTACGCCCCGGGCGACAAGGCCACCTTCGAAGTCCTCCGCAACGGCAAGCCCCTGAAGGTTGAATTCGTGCTTGGGCAGCGGCCGGTGGACCCTGCCCAGCCCAAGCCCCCGACACTCTCGGATCTGAACCCGGCCACACGTTCGAAATCCGCCGCTCCCGCTCCCTCGAAGCCTCGCGAACCGGCCTTGCCCCCCCCGCCGACCGTCGTCAAGACTGAGGCAACGCCGCCTTCGTCCACAACAACCGTAGCGGAGCCGGTGACCGACGACACATCCCGGGTGAAACAGCTTGAACAGCGTATCGAGCAGTTGGAGAAACGTCTCGCCGAATTAGAGCGAACCGTGGCGGGCAAGGGTGCTTCGGACGCTCAGAATCTACCCCAGAACTAACCCGGCAAGACCGACCTGCCAACAGGTTCTGGGACCGGCTCTAAGTAGCCCTGGCGTTAGGGCAGCCCTCACGGCCCCCCCCCAGGATCTCTGCCACTAGCCGCCGTGGGGCACCGATATCCAGCACGTGGACTGTGCCCAGATACCGCGCGGCGGACGGAGCCAGAAAGCCCGCCTTAAGGGCCACGAATGTACACGTGTGATCCGCACGCACGGTCCTTGTCGCAGCTTGCCCCGAATCGCAATCCAAACCGCTCGGCAGATCCACGGCCAGCCGCCGAACAGACGCCGCGTTGAGCGTGTCGATCACCGTGTCCAACGGCGGCCGAGGTGCCCCCCGGGCACCAGTCCCCAGCAGGGCATCCACAACCCAATCGGCGCCCGCCAACCGCTGCGCAAGCCGCACCGGATCATGACTGCCGGCCAGAACCTCCACAGGCAGTCCTGCCTTGTGAATGATCTGATAATTGACTGCCGCGTCGCCCACCAAATCGCGAGGCTCCGACCACAGCAGGACTTCCACCTGATATCCGCGGAGATCCAGGTGCCTCGCAATCACGAATCCGTCGCCTGCATTGTTGCCCTTGCCGCAGCAAATGACCACTCGACCGCCGATCCCCAACCGACAGAGCACATCGGCCGTGCCCCGGCCAGCGTTCTCCATCAGCACCAGCCCGGAGATTCCGTATTCCTCATTGGCCCGGCGATCAACCTCCTGCGCCTGCGCGCGAGTCACAGTCGGTGGTGTCCCTATGGCACGTTGCATCATTGCAGCCCACCAGCGAGCTCTCCCGCACGAAGCCTCTCGAAGGAACTTCAGACCATGTCGATGCCGTGCGAATGAAAGTCGTTGTTGCCCAGGTAGTCCAGGATCGCCTGGGCACGTTCCCACACCTCGCGCATGAAATGCTCGCGCAGAACTTGCCGCACCACGTTCTTCTGATCTCGGTTGAGCGACCCATAGCCGGTAATGGTGCGGACAACCAGATCGTCCCCCCGAGCCAAATTGGCCAATGCCCAACTCTTGGCGAGTTGATAGCTGCAAATCCCCGTCAGTTGCATTCCGGTCGGAGTCTGCGCAAGCTTCAACTCCACCAGCTTGAAGTCTCCCTGGGTGGGTAGTTTGTCGCGATTGCGCACCGCACTGACCAGGCCCGCATTGGTCTTCAGTAGCCACCCCTGACCATCGTTTTCCCAATTGGCCACCAAACGCGTGCGATCGCAAATCAAGTAGCGGTGGACTCGTATCAGGCGTTCCAGACGCCAGCCGTGGCCATGCTCCGGTTGGTCCGTCAGACGCGCTGTCGCCGCCACCTGAGATTCAGCCTCAGCGGGCACTCCCTCTTCGATACCAGACGGTTCCGAACCCGGGGCCGGAGTCTCGTCACTCACGCCACCAGCCACCCCCTCCTGAGTAGCCGGAATCGCACACAAAGTTTTGCATTTCGGGCAGGGTCGGGCTTGTCCGGCCAGCTCATGCTTGGCGCTTAGGTTGCTGCCACAGCCGGGACACTGGAAGCGAATCATCGCGAAAGCCCCTCTTACGGCGATACCGATCGCAAACTAGCCAATAGGAAATGACCACTGAGCAGGATAGCGAACACGGGGGGGCCGGTCAAACGAATTGCCAGATTCCGTGGCACCTGCCGCGATCAGAGCGGCCTCGACGGCCCGCTCGCTTCCACAATCGGTCGGATGCTATGTTCAGCAACGACAACCACGGCCGTACGGGGGGGTGCCAATTGCGTAGATTGCCAGGTCGGGCTACCATGTTGGTTTTGGGTAGCGGAGCAAAACTTTGCCGTAGCCGGCAGATCTGTTGCCCGCGCCTCTCCGCTGCGGCCGAATCGATTAAAAGGCTGTTGTGTACCAAGCCTTACCGGCCCTGCCACTTTGAAGGCCAAAGAAGACTTTCCGATGCGTCTCGGCCAGCCAAGCCGTTCAGCATTACGACTGGCTTGCGCTTCGGTGTCCACTTAGATGGAGCTAGGATAGCAGTGTCGCGCGATCACCTATTGGGGAGCTTCTATGGACCCTCGACCCTCGTGGAGTTGCTGCGCCACCGTATGCGTTGCCAGGGTGACGACGTGGCCTTCACCTATCTGGTCGATGGCGAGAACGAACAAGTCCAGATTACGTACAAGGAACTGGACCGACAGGCGCGGGCCATTGGTGCTTGGCTGGAGGAACATGGCCTGGTAGGGCAACGAGCCCTACTATTGTATCCACCTGGACTGGAGTTCATCGTCGCCTTCTTCGGCTGCCTGTATGCGGGGGTCGTGGCTGTACCGGTCTACCCACCCCGTCGGAACCGGTCACTCAACCGTATTCAGGCCATCGCTGACGATGCAGAGACGCGTGTGGCCCTAACCACGGACTCCGTCCTCACACGCGTTGAACCGCTGATCGACGCGACGCCGCACTTGAAGCAGTTGACCTGGCTGGCCACCTGCCATGTGCAGCCAGGAATCGAAGACCAGTGGGAGATGCCGGAGGTCGACCGAGACACTTTGGCCTTCCTGCAATACACATCGGGCTCCACGGGAACGCCCAAGGGGGTGGCCCTTGACCACGCCAACCTCTTGCACAACTCGGCCTTGATTGCCCATTCTTTCGAGCACACGCGTTCCGGTGGCGGGGTCTTCTGGCTGCCCAGCTATCATGATATGGGGCTCATCGGGGGTATCCTGCAGCCTTTATATGTGGGCCGGCCAAATGTCCTTATGTCGCCCATGGCATTCCTGCAGAAGCCCTATCGCTGGTTGTCGGCCATTTCGCGTTTCCGTTGCTCGACCAGCGGCGGGCCGAACTTCGCTTACGAGTTGTGTGTCCGCAAGGTCACGCCGGAACAGCGCAAGACACTGGACCTAAGTTCTTGGCTAGTAGCCTTTAACGGCGCCGAACCAGTCCGGGCCGAAACAATCCAAGCCTTCACCGAGGCCTTCGCTCCTTGTGGTTTCCGGCCGGAGGCTTTTTACCCCTGCTACGGCATGGCCGAGGCCACTTTGATCGTTTCCGGTGGCTTCGCCAGGCAAAGGCCGATAATTCGCAACTTCGACGCCGATGCCTTGACTCGGAACGAGGTGCTCGAAGTCGATGCCACGACGGAACACGCTCGGGCCATGGTCGGTTGCGGACAGTCGATGCCCGATCAGGAAGTTGTCATTGCCGATCCCGACACAATGGTCGCCTGCTTGCCAGGCTCTGTCGGTGAAATCTGGGTCCGCGGACCGAGCATCGCCCAGGGATACTGGAACCAACCCGAGACCACCGAAAAGACCTTCCACGCATACCTCAAAGAAAGCGGCGAGGGCCCCTTCCTCCGCACCGGCGACCTGGGCTTCTTCCACGAAGGCGAATTGTTCATTACCGGGCGGTTGAAGGACATCATCATCATCCACGGAGTCAATCACTACCCGCAGGACATTGAACTGACCGTGGCTCAGTGTAGCCCTCGTCTGCGTCCCGATTCTGGCGCGGCCTTCACCGTGGAGAAGGATGGACGGCAGCAACTGGTTCTGGTCCAGGAAATTGAACGTCACAAACACGGTGGCCTGGATGACGTGCTCAAGGCTGTGCGACGAGCCATCTCCGAAGAGCATGATCTGGCAGTCGACTCGGTCGTGCTTGTCAAGACGGGCACAATCCCCAAGACCTCTAGCGGCAAGATCCAACGGCACGCCTGCCGCGATGGCTATCTCCAAAATACGCTTAATGTTGTGGCTCAATGGCAAGCCGCTTCCGGCGAGACCACGCTCGTCCCCGATGGCCAGTCCACCGACGAGGCCCACCCCCTCACGCCCACCCAGCCCTCGCAGACCACCAAACCACATCGTGTCGGGGCAGATTCTTGTGCCACCGGTACCGCCCCAGCCACCGGAGCGCCGGTCCGCATGTCGAAGAACGGCTCGGGTGGCTCAGCCAAGAAAGAGAAAGAGGCTACAGCCCCCTCTAGCCCCCCAGGGAAGCCCCTCGACGCTTGCCTGGCCGACAAGCCCCTGCCCCCATCCGGCGGATCTGAGATTCAGGTCAAACCACCGACCGTGGTGGAACTGGTGCTGGAACAGGTCCGTCTGATTGCCAAAGAGCGGGCCAATCAATTGACCCTCGACACCCCGATCGCAGAATTGGGGCTCGATTCGCTGGAACGCATGGAGATCCTCGCGGCACTCGAGGAACGATTTGGCGCCCGCTTCCCCGAAGAGGTCCCGCCCGAACTCGAAACGTGCCGTGATGTCGTCGGCGCGGTCGAGAAATACCTCGGCACCGAACCGCGACCTCGTGCCGAACAGCCGCCCAATACCCAGGTCTCACCTGATTGCTACCGCGTCGAACTCTTCCCTGAATACTTGCGGCTCAAACAGAACCTCGACTTGCTGCAGTCCACCGGTCTCGGAAACCCCTATTTCACGGTCCATGAGGGGATTACCAACGACCGGACCCGGATCGGCGGCCAAGACTTCATCAATTTCTGTAGCTACAACTATGTTGGCATGTCGGGCGACCCAACCGTAATCCGGGCCGCTCAGGAGGCCGCTCAGCGCTTCGGCACCAGCGTCTCTGCAAGCCGCCTGGTCTCGGGCGAAAAGCCCGTGCATCGGGACTTGGAAGCTGCCATCGCCCGCTTCATCGGCACCGACGACGCCGTGGTCTTTGTCGGCGGCCATTCCACGAACGAGACCACAATCGGGCATCTTTTCGGCCCGGGCGACCTGATCCTCCACGATTCCTTGTCCCACAATAGCATCGTCCAGGGGAGCCTGCTTTCCGGGGCTCGCCGCCGCGCCTTCCCGCACAACGATTGGCAGGCCGCCGACGCGCTGCTGCGCCAGTATCGACACGAGTATCGTCGTGTGTTGCTGGTGATCGAGGGCGTCTACAGCATGGACGGCGACATCCCCGATCTACCGCAATTCATCGAAGTGAAGAAACGCCACAAGACCCTGCTGATGATCGACGAAGCCCACTCAGCGGGGACCATCGGCCCACACGGTCGAGGAATCGGCGAATACTACGAAGTGGATCGGGCCGACGTCGACATCTGGATGGGAACCCTGAGCAAGTCCTTCGGCAGTTGCGGCGGTTACATTGCCGGATGCAAGGAACTGGTTCAGTATCTCAAGTACACGGCCCCTGGTTTCGTCTACAGTGTCGGCATGCCGCCACCTAACGCCGCGGCTGCGCTCACCTCCTTGGAACTGATCGAGGCCCAGCCAGAACGAGTTATTCGCTTGCAGCGAAGGTCGCGACTCTTCCTGAGGCTTGCTCAAGAGAGGGGACTTAACACCGGCCTCAGCAAGGATTCGCCAGTCGTTCCGGTCATCTTGGGAAACTCCATCCACTGCTTACAGCTATCCAAGGGCCTCTTCAAGCGGGGGATCAACGTCCAGCCAATCCTGCACCCTGCGGTCGAAGAGAGCGCCGCCCGACTCCGATTCTTCATCACCTCGCTGCATACCGAAGACCAAATTCGCTACGCGGTGGACGCCCTGGTCGAGGAACTGGAGCAGATCAACCCCGATTATCTCACCGCCAAACACGGTCAGGCGGTAGTGCGCTGAACGCAAATTGGCGAGGAACGGTGTTGCTTTCGTCGCTTGGGGAGGTTAGAAAAATACTGAGATCGCGCTGCGCACTGTGCGGTGCAGCTCAGCAATCTTCTGCGAAGTGGGTCGCGCGCGGGGCGCGCGGCTTGCTTCTGGGTTTCGCTTCGAAGGGCTGAACGATTGCTTACTGAACAAGAAATTGCGCGTAGTTGGCGGAAACTGTTTCTGGGCCGTAAGGAAGTAGACAGCGACGTGCTGGAAAAGGCCGAGGCTCTCCTGGACGAGTTGCGCCCGGAAAGCCCGTTGCGTCACCGATTGGGCTTGGAGTTGGACGAACTTCGTCAACTCAAGCCCGGTCACGACTGAGCCCGGATGATCCAATCCGGCTGTTGCCGAATTCGCCCGTAGCCCAGTTCGCCACAATCCGCACGGAGAACGGCGGTTAGCTCGAACGCGGGCCAGTTCGGATGTACCTCTTGCGCGGTGCTGTACGCATCCCTTGACGCCGCCGGCGTTGGCAACCGTTCCGCAAAGTTCCGTAGTGCCGTTGAAACGAGGCCGGACACCATTCAAAGGATGGGGCCGCCGCAACCTGGCTCTCCCGGGCCAAGCCTCCGGCCCCGCACCTTTCGCGCCACGCGAAATCTGCCGCGCCCTTGGTCAACCACCGCCGCAACAACAAAAACGGCCGGACGATTTTCGTCCGGCCGTCGCTGTTTCTGCAGATCGTAGCTGACTGCCCCGCTCTACCGATTGATCTCGATACCAGCGGTCACGCCGGTCATCAACACATCCTGGCGGTTGCGGCTCGTATCGATGCCCATCGCTCGCGGCACATAGTCGATGCTGCTGGAAGCCCTGGCGATATTGTCCATCCAGATCCCATTCCAGCCGACCTTGGCCTGGATCGCCCGGGTGAGTTGGTAGTGCAACTCCAGCCGCAATTCGATGAGCGGTGCGAATTCCGTCTCGCTGGCGGAGTGCGTGAAGGCCAAGGTGTTCCCAGGCAAGGTGACGAAGAACTTGTCCACTTCGCCTTGCTGACGGAATGTCTGAAAATTGAACCCCGGCACGAACCGGCAATCAGCCGAAAAGCCCCAGCGTTCTTGCTTCCGCGAGTACCGACCGCCGATTTCCGGCCCGATCAGGTGATTGTTGACATACTGGTTGATGAACATGTCCTGTTTATCGACGTTAACTGGGGCGCCAGGCCGGACGTATCCGATCATATCGAAGGTCTCGTCGAACTGCAGATAGCGAACTCCGACAAAAGCCTCCAGTTGCCCGCCCAACGCAAACTGCCGGAACCGTCGCGTGTACAGCAGTTCGATGTTCCAGTGCTCGACCTCATTGCTGGTCTGGAAGGCCGTGTATTCCTTCGGAACCATAGCCCCCGTGGAATCCTGCAACACCAGGGTTGCGTGAGTCATGTCCGCCAACTGCAATTGGTCGTTCAGCCGATAGTATGTGACCATCAACCCATTGTGAGCCCCCTGGTAGCCGATCTCGAACCGATTGCCTTCGCTGAATTCCGATTGCAGGCCGGTGGTGTCGGACTGCGACACCAACGCCGGTGGGTAGGTGGCTTGATTGGTGATCAAGCTCGGCGATGCCCCGATGTTGGCCAGATCCGGCTTCTGGATCGACCAGTACAGCCCGTCAAAGGCGAAGTTGAATCCGCGATTGGGGGCCGGCAGACCGTCATAGAAACCGGTATCCGGCGGTGCGAAGAACTGCAGGTCACGGACATCGCCGGGAGGGAAGACCGTCGGGTCGTCCGGATACTGCTGAGCGTCGGCCAGGTTGGCCGCCAACGCGACCAGCACCCCGACTACCAGCCCAATGGCCTTACGGTGTGGCGACATCATTCCAGTCCACCTTCTGCGCTGCTGTCTGTGGATTTGCATAGACGCTCCCACGCGGAGAGTCTGTGTACCGGTTCTGCGGATAGTATCGGACGTGCCTGTCAAACCAGTTGAGTAAGAAAGGCAAACCCTGATGAAAATGACGACGCCCCTCACGCAAGAGGGGACTCACCAAGCCACCGCCCAGACACCCTAGGCAACCTGCGAAGTTTCGGAAGACGTTTTGCCGAGGTGCAGCGAGACACAACCCCACTATCGAGCATACGGCCACCACAAGCCATCCCTCTCCTACCGCATTTGTCGCACCAAGTCCGTGGCTCTATACTGGCAGATCAGAAGGCATTGCGAGAAACCGCGCGCGTTGTGGCCTGCCCAAGGGCCTCCGCGACCAGGGCCTTCTCCAGACGACCCCAATCGAGGCTCCCGCCATGCTAGGCCGATCTCTGTTCGCAGTCTGCCTGGGGTTCCGGCTCCTGACGGGCGCGGCCCAGGGGGACGAGCCATTCGCTGGTACTCCACCCCCCAAGCCTTCCCCAGCCACGGCTCAGACCGTGAAGCCCGAGCCATTTCTTCGCCTGGTGCGCGACGACAAAGGGACCGTGGTGGGAATGGAAGTCGCCATTGTGCGATTTGTCCCCCGCAATCGCAGTCAGGCTTGGCCTGTGGTCGACTTGGTGGGCGCGGTGCATATCGCCGATTCACGCTACTACGCAGCCCTCAATCGCCAGTTTGCCGGCTATGACGCGGTGCTCTACGAATTGATCGCCGCCGAAGGCACCCAGCCACAACCGGGGCAATCCAGCGGCAGTCCCGTGTCGCTGATTCAACGCGGACTTAAGGACCTGCTAGGTCTCCAGTTCCAACTTGACACCATCCACTACAACCGCCCCAACATGATTCATGCTGACGTGTCGCCAGAACAGCTCGCCCAGGCCATGCAGCAACGCGGCGAGAGCGTCCTGGCCATCTTCATGCGTATGTTGGGCTACGCGATGGCGCAGCAGGGAAAGGCGGGCACAGCCGGCGAGGCCGACATCATCATGGCGTTACTGGACAAGAACCGTTCCCTGGCCCTGAAACGGCTGGTCGCCGAACAGTTTGAAGCGATGGACGGCTCACTGATGGCCCTCAGCGGACCGGATGGCTCCTCCATCATCGAGGACCGCAACACGGTCGCCCTGAACGTCCTCCGCAAACAACTGGTCGACAAACGAAAGCTGGCTATCTTCTACGGAGCCGGCCACCTCAACGACTTCGCCCGGCGACTCAGCGCGGACTTCGGCCTGGAACGAACCAACACCCGTTGGCTCCTGGCCTGGGACATGCACGATCCGACACCGGTCCGAAGGCCGCCGGCGACCAAACCCCAATAGCCCCCCCAGTGCTGGCGCGCATCACATGAGTCGGGTCAGCCCGGGCACGGCCAACGGCGGTTGCTCGACCCTCGAATTCCAGTCGAGATGGTCCGGGACCAGTTTCTGCTGCGATTGCAGGGCCTGCTCCCAAGTCACTTCCTGTCCGCTATAGGCCGCCATTCGTCCCATGATGGCCATGAGTGTGGTTTGGGCCATGCGATTGGCGTCGTTGATTGGCTTGCCCGCGCGAATCGAGGCCATCAGCTCATCATGTTCGGTCTGATACATGTTGGCTGGCGGCCCGTCGTAGGTCCACGGCTTCGGGCCGTGGATCACAGGGCTGCGTCCGCGGCCGATTGTGCAGGTGCCCTCGCTGCCGATAATGTAGTCGGCATTCTCGTTGTAGCAGCCAGGATGCGACCGGCAGCCCAGAAAACCGCGCGCGCCGCCGGCATATTCATAGGCCACGAAACCATTGTCGAACGTATTCCCCTCGTTGGCAAATACGCGACTTCCGATGGCCACCGCCCTTAGCGGCATCACATCATCGAACCACCACGCCATCTTGTCGACGCTGTGACCACCCGACAACAGAATCGTAACGTCCCCCGAAAGCCACAGCCGGCTGTGCCAGTCGCGCAAGTCCCACTCCAAATCGCTGATCTGAGCAGGACGCGGCCCCTTGTATTTGTGGCTCAGATCGCCGCGGTAATACGTGGCGTAGACGGTGCGCACATTGCCGACCGCTCCCTCGCGAATCTGCTCGCGCACAGCCCGCAAGCCCTGGTGATACCGCCAACAGAATCCCGAGACGATACTCAAGCCCTTTTGCCGGGCCTTTTCGGCCGATTCCAGCACCGAGCGAACGCCCGGAGCGTCAACGGCAGCGACAATCTCCATGAATGCGTGCTTGCCCGCATCGACGGCCGCCTTCAGATGCTGGGCCCGAAAGCCGGGCGGAGTGGTCAGGAGCACGACATCCACACCGCTGTCGATCAGCGCCTGGTAGGCGTCGAAGCCCAAGAACTCCCGTTGCGGCGGTACCTGGACCTGCTCAGGCAGGCGCGTTTGGAGTTGGCGAAGGCTGGATTCAAGATGGTCGGCAAACAGGTCGGCCATGGCCGTCAAGACCACGTTGCGGTCAGCCTGCATGGCGTTCAACGCAGCTCCACTGCCGCGTCCGCCACAGCCGATCAGCCCCACGCGCAATGTTTCGGCCGGCTTCGCATGTGTCAGGACGTTGGGCAACGCAATCGCGGCCGCGGAGGCGATTCCCGCTGGCCCGACCGACCATCGCAGAAACTCGCGGCGCGACGTGATGCCGCCAGGCTGAGTCATCATGGTGGGACTCCTATCGTGGGCGTGCAACCAGCGGAACTGGATTCAGTCTGCCGCGCAACCAGGAACTCGCGATAGGCGTCCAAGGCACGGCCCCAATCGCCATCCAGGCGGAGTAGTGCCAGACGTACCCTGGCGCGGCACTCGGCCCTTGGCACAAGATCAACGCCGAACAACGACAAGTCGAACGCGCTGTAACTCGTGAGCCGGTCCGCGTCCTCGGCTGCGTGGTAGCGCGTGCTGATCGCGTAGCACTCCTCCGGATACGACATGAGTACCGCCGCCAGCCCCGAGTGCGGATCCTCTTGCACCGCCAGGCAATGCGCGTAGTGCCGGACAGGACACATTTGCACTGTCGGCGTCTTGCGTTCACTGCGGCTCCAACGGCCGTCCAAACAGAAGCGGGCCGCTAGCGCATCGCGGGGAAACACCAACACGGTGCCCCGGAACACGTCGTTCACCGTGGGCAGCACCCATTCCGCCGGCTGATTCCTCGGAGCCTGGACCATGACGTGCGGACGCAAGGCCTTATCGAAGTAGCTGGAGAGGAACAGTTCGTATCCGGCGTAGGTTCCCCGCGACTTGACCGTCACCGTAAGATCGATGGCGTTCGGTGGGCGAAGCTCGTAGCGCGCTGTGAGGCCGGCATGGTGCCCCTCGCTTGGAGGCCATTGAATCTCCACTGCTCCCGCCTGCGACGTGGCGGTGCGCTGCATAGCCCGTGGCAGATCCATCACCTGATTCACAGACATCAGTTTGAAGAGATTTAGCGCCGAATAGCGCGTGTCGATCACCTGGCGGCCGCTCCGCTTGTCGATCAACCGGGTCACGCCGTGATAGACGCCCTCGACCTGCAGAGCCCCTTCGATCGACTCGGTCTCGAATCGGAAGCTCGCCCCCGCCTCGTCTGCCCGGAAGCCCGGATAGAAAGCGGGCCCGTCCGAGACAGAAGCCCCCAGGACGCAATGCGCGGGCCCGCTCCAGGCCACCACCGACGCCACGGCCACCGACAGCAATCTCGTCACCAACCAACGCGACCGGCCTGGTTGCATACGACACCTGCGAGAAGAGGCGAAAAGGGCCGACGAGGTGACGCAAGAGACACAACGCGACCATTGTGGGCCGTGAAGCTGCCGCCTGTCAAGAAAGTAGAGACGCCAGCCGCAGACGTCTCCGTGGAAAGCCGTCCGGACTCTACTGGAGACGATCAGCAGAAGAAGCGTTCAGTAGCGAACTACCCGCCGCAGCAACCAGAGGCCCCAGAGGAACAGCAGGAAGTTGCCGGCCCAGACCGACCAGGGGGGCAAACCGCCGCTCTTGGCTCCGTCCACCATGCAGAACAGCAAGGGGAAGTACACCACCAAAATCGGCAGGAAACAAAGGAAGAAGCTGGTCAGCAAGTCCCCGTTGCGGAGTCGCACGGCCATAGGCGCCCCTACCCATACGAACAACAGGCAACTGAACCCCTGGGACCAGCGGCGATAGGGCTCTGTGTACAGCCGTGAGAGCAAGTCACACATGCTGCGCACGGTGCCGTCACGCCGCTGCCAGTCGCTGCTAGTCACCCCCGCGAAATCGCCCGTAGCCAACTGCACCGCCGCCTGCACGGCCATGTCCTGTCGATACAACTCGATGTTCTTCGTCTGGCTGGCAATCTTGTCCGGAATCAACCGTAGAGGCATCCACGACGGCAGCAAAGCCTGCGGATCGCGATCGCTTAACGGAATATCCTGCTCGTGCTCGTCGGGAAACTGAAAACTGCCCCGCCCCGGAACGTTGATCGTGCCATTACGGAGCACAATCCGCAGAACGTTGTTGGCAGGGTCCGAATGGATCTCGGCCTCTTCAGCCGTGATCCGCACCGAAGGCGTCTTGCCGCGGCCCTCAATCGCCAGATTCACGCGAATCAGCCGCCGCCCCTCCACTCGCTTCACATTGATGGCCAACCGTGACGAACTGAAGGACTTCTGCGTGCGAAGCATGTTGTACACGATTTCCTGGAACGCTTCGGTCACGACCCGCTGCGTGCCGTGCCGCCCCCACGATCCCTCCAGGTCGTTCATCCACACTGTCATCAAACTCAACAGAAAGGCCAGTACGTAGGCCGGCCGGAGAATTGCCCAAGGTGAAATACCAAGAGCCTTGATCGCCACAACCTCGTTGAAGGCGGACATGCGCGCATAGACCGTGGTGGTCGCCAGGAGCAACGTGGCGGGAATCGTCCACCGCAGAGTGTTGGGCAGAACATAGGGAATCAGTCGAACGAGCCCCGCCAGTGGCAGGTGCTGATCGGCCCCCTCCTTCACGACTCCAATGATCATCATCATCGCGGTCAGGCCCAGCATGGCCACCACGAAGACTTTGATCAGTTCCACAAGGACGTACCGCGTGAGAGTCGTCATGGCCCGACAGTGTGGCGACTTCAGGCGATGCGGGTCAAGCCCACTCTCCCCACCACCGGCTCGCCTTTACAGAATCGCGGCGATTTCCCATACTACCGACTCGCGGCGAAGATCCGTAGGATGTGGTCGCTGGCGAGGTCCTCCCAAGGCCTTGCTCCGTGAGGATCAGAAACAGTCCCGCCCCCCGCCCCACAGGGTGGGAATCGAGACTTGACCTGCACTGCGGCAGGGTATCAATAGGAGTTTGCACGGATGGTCAAGCTTTCAATGAACGAGACTACGACCTATCGCTGGTCGTTCGAAGAGGATGTCTTGGCCTACGCAGCGGCGGGCATTCCGGCCATCGGCGTGTGGCGGCAGAAACTCTCGGACTTCGGCCCGCAAAAGGGAGCCGAACTGCTCGAAGAACAGGGAATGGAGGTCTCGCATCTGTTCTGGGCGGGCGGATTCACCGGCAGCGACGGACGCACGTTTCGTGAGAGTCTGGACGACGCCATGGAAGCCCTGCGCACCGCTGCAGAAATCCGCGCCCGCAGTCTCGTCGTGTACAGCGGGGCCCGAGCGGGTCATACCGCAAACCATGCCCGACGCCTGATCAAGGACGCCTTGACGCAATTAGCCCCCCTGGCGACCGAGTTGAACGTCAAACTGGCGGTCGAACCGATGCATCCGGGCTGCGCTGGCCAGTGGACCTTCCTCACCTCGCTGGACGACGTCCTGGCGATGCTGGCGGCCGTCGGCTCACCCCAGGTGCAAATGGTCTTCGACACCTACCATCTGGGCCAGCAGCCGGGGTTGCTGGAGCGTATCCCCGCCCTCATTCCGCAAATCGCCCTGGTCCAACTCGGAGACCTCAAGTCCCCACCCGTCGGTGAGCAAAACCGCTGCCGACTGGGAACGGGTGTCCTGCCCCTGCGCGAGATCGTCGCCGCCTTGCGCGCCGCAGGCTACGATGGCCATTTCGACGTCGAGTTGATCGGCGAAGAAATCGAAACCTGTGACTACCGAAGCTTGGTCGAGCAGGCCAAGAGTGACGTGCAGGAACTGCTGTGAACGTCTTATTGAGGTCTGCACTTGCCTGGCTGCGTCTCGCAAATCCCCCCTAGCCTCCATGCCGCAACCGCCTCCCAGTTTGAGCATCGAGATCCCACTACGCGAGCTGCAATTCTCGTTCGCACGTAGTTCCGGGCCTGGCGGGCAAAACGTCAACAAGGTCAACAGTAAGGCCACACTCCGTTGGTCCATCCTTCACAGCCCCAGTCTCGACGAAGCACTGCGCCAACGTCTACTCATTGGCCTTCGGAACCGAATGACGACCGATGGCGAGCTGATCCTCTCCAGTCAGCGGTTTCGCGATGCAGGCCGTAACGTGGCCGATTGCCTGGAGAAGCTGCGCGCCATACTGCGCGAGGCCTCGCGCACCCCCAAAGCGAGGAAACCGACCCACGCCACACGAGGTTCCCACCGCCGCCGCCTGGCACTTAAACAGCAGCGGTCACAGACCAAGCAGCGCAGGCGTTTCCGACCTGAAGATTGAGCGGCACACGGGGCCCCCTCTTTTCCGCAGGCTTGCCCACTTTCTGTGCGGATGGCCCAGCCGATACCCATCACGGTATAATGCGATATCGGAACGGGCCTGCAGCCTGCCAAAGTTGTACGCGTTGCCTACAGACAGACAGCGCCCCTTCTCCTCCAGTAGCACGGAACCGCAATGGCCGCTCGACAAGACATCGACCTCATCCTCCATCGTTGGCCGTTCCGCCCAGGCACGATTAGTGTCCGACGCGTCAAGGCTCGGGATGGTCGCGAGGTTCTCCAGATGCGGGTCGATATGGGACTGCTGCAGATGGAGAGCACGGGCCGACCGGACGGCACTCGCCCTGGGGGGCGAGACACCTATCTCGACTATCTCCGCCAAGAGTGTATCGCAGGCGACTCGGACACGGCACTCAGTGAGGATCAGTGCATCGAGATGGATCGCGAGTTCCTCCAGTATTACCACCGCCGAGTGTGCTGGCTGGCGCTGCGAGAGTTCGGCGCCGCCGTGCGGGACGCCGATCACACATTGGCCCTGATGGATTTCGTAGCCGAGCACTCGCCCGACGAAGAATGGACCGCCAGTCACGAGCGATATCGCCCCTTTGTCCTCTTTCACCGCACCCAAGCCGCGGCCTTGTTCGAGTTGGAGCACACAGGCCCCGACCGGGCGATTGGCGAGATCAGTCGCGGACTGGATCGTATTCGAACTGTTTTTGAGGTGGTTGAGGCCTTGGATCAATTCGAGCAGGACGAACAGGTGCAGCAATTGGAGCAACTCCGGAGTTGGGTCCGTATGCAGTACGGGATCGACCGCACGCTGGAAGAACAACTGGACGAGGCTGTGGCCGAGGAACGCTACGAGCAGGCGGCCAAACTGCGGGACTTGATCGCCCGCCGCAATGCGCCCCGTACTTAAGTTCTACCCCCGAACCATCACAGCCACTTCAGGCGACCGGAGTGGATTGATGCGGCGAGCGACACAGGGACCCGTTCTTCGAGGATCGCACAGCGCGAGTTGAGGTGTGTCATGTTGGTACTGACCAGGAAGGCCAACCAGAGGATCCAGATCGGCGAGCACGTGACGATCACCGTGATCGAGGTCAAAGGTCGTTATGTCCGGATCGGGGTAGAGGCCCCACGCGACGTTCGGATCTTTCGTGGCGAGATATCGCAGGCGCCCACACAGGCACACCCCTCTTCATCCGGCGACAGAAATGCCTGACAGAATGAGTGGCTTCGAACCACCACTCATTCTGTGACTCAGGCAGCCCCCCCCTGCCTGACAGCCAATTGCGGTCTATGCTTGGCATAGGGATCGAAGTCTCCTTTCCGTGTTCTCCACTGCCGTCCATTCGAGACCTCACCATGGGCCAGCCTCTGAACGTAGCTCCCGGCAAGCCGATCCGTTTGCAGGACTTTGAGACCGGCTGCTCAAACGGCAACAAACAGAAGGCCCTGCAGAGACTCGAAAAGAACACCCAAATCCTCGATGCGTTGGGCTATCGCCTCTACGCCGAGGGCCGTCGTTCGCTGCTGCTGGTCCTGCAGGGCATGGACACCTCGGGCAAGGACGGCGCAATCCGCAAAGTCATGCAGGGCTTCAATCCACAAAGTTGCTCGGTGACCTCTTTCAAGCAACCCAGTGCCGAGGAACTGGCGCACGACTTTCTGTGGCGAATCTCCAAGGCCGTTCCCCGCAGAGGCTACGTGGGGATCTTCAACCGCTCGCATTACGAAGACGTGTTGGTGGTTCGCGTTCACAACCTCGTTCCCAAGTCGGAATGGAAGACGCGCTACGATCGCATCAACCGCTTCGAGGAACTGCTGGCCGAGGCAGGCACGACCGTGGTCAAAATCTTCCTGCACATCAGCAAGGAAGAACAACGCAAGCGGCTTCAGGCCCGCCTGGACGACCCCACCAAGCGATGGAAATTCGACGCCGCAGACCTCAAGGAGCGCAGTTACTGGAAGCAATACCAGCAAGCGTACGAGGTGGCGCTGACCCGCTGCAATACCTCGTACGCCCCCTGGTATATCGTGCCGGCCGACTGCAAATGGTATCGCAACCTGATCGTCAGCCAGATCCTGCGAAAGGCGTTGGAAAGACTCAATCCCAAGTTCCCGCCGCCACAACCAGGCCTGGATGACCTGCGCGTGAAGTAGCGGCCTGATCGCCCCCGTCAGAGCATGTCGGAACGCCTTCTCGCCCGCTTGACTTCCAAAACAGTGGAAAGTCGAGCACCGCCGGTCCGAGCGAGACGCATGGGCAGCCGACGCAGGAGCTTGTCTGGACCGCCCGTGCGACACTACTGTTGGAGTACGCCGATTTGTGCGGTCCGTTCGCCGGACGAGCCGGGAAAGGACTCGACCGCCGCCAAGTGCTCCAGCAAGATCCGTCGCACCTCCAGCACGGCCAGCGGGTGACTGTGGACCGTGGTGTGATCGGCCGGTACAACCAGTTCCGACTCCATGCCCTCGACCTTGGCGCTGGCCAGCGATACCACGCCGTCGCTGCCTGCAGCCAATTTGCCGAACACTCCTTGTTCGGGCACCGAGCCCACGATGTTGTGATAATGCACGGAGGGCGGATGCGGCGCGGTGAGCATCACGGTAAAGATGGGCGCGTCAGGAGCCAGCGAATCGATGCTGTTCTCGACACGGAGCAACGACTTCGCCCCGAACGCCGAGGGATTCTCGCGAAACAACTGCTGCTGGCTCTGCACCAGCATCTGCGGCAAATGGATTAACTTGCCCAGCAGCCATTGCGTCGTCTGGTTCGAGAAACTGCTGCCGCGGTGGGGTGTACCGATGGTCACCACCCGACGGATCGAGGGATTGGGCTGAAAGTAGAAGGTCTGCTGCATCTTCTCCAGCACAGCCGGATCGGCCTTGATTTGGGAGATCGGCTCCTGACTGACCAACTGCCACACCAGATCACCGCTGGCGATCGTCTGCAACCGCGAGACCAGGCCTCCCATGCTGTGACCGATGAGAATCATCTGGTCCAACGATGGTTCGCTGCGCGCCGGGTCAAGCACCCCTCGGACCGCCGCCAGGTCGCGACGCATCATCGCCGCGCTCATCCAGAACGGCTGGCCGGTCGGATACAGGTAGAACCAGAACTGATACCGCTCGCGGATCTGCGGCAGACTCCGCAAATCGTTAAACATCTCCATCCAGGTCATCGGGCTGGACCACAACCCGTGGACCATCACCACCGGGATCTTGCCCGGCTCGTAAGGCTGGACCATCCACAGACCGACAACCGGTTTCTGGTTTGCCGAACGCATGTTCAGCAGCTTCTCCGGGTGCAGCAGCCCGTCGTTGGCCAGTTCGCCCAGACGAGGATCCGACAGGAAGTAAGCCAGAGGCGTGGTCAGATCGCTCTCCAACGGAATCCGTACCCCGGCGTTGAGGATGTCGGTCGTGCTTAGTGGATCGTACAGTTCCAAGGCAGCTCGATAACGCAACGTAACATCGAACTGGTTCTTGACCGTGGCCGGCAATGGACGAAGGAAGGCCGTGACCGGAAAACTCAGGTTCTCCGGGTAGTACTTGGCTGCGGCCGGCTCGCCCGTATACGCCCGACGCACAGCGATCAAGGGCACGCCCAGTCCATATGTCTGGTACTGATTCTTGAGCCCTTTGATCTCGTAGTTGGAAACAAAGTCAAAGTGATCGAACTCCTCCGGCTGCCAGACGCCGCCGCGCAGCGTGCAGGTGACGTCCCACGGGCCAACGGCCGTCTGGATCGTGGCTGTTCGTCCAGGCAACAAACGGCGATCACGACACTCAATCCGTAAAGAAGCTTCCAAGGCGCCGTTGTACAGGTCACATGCCCCGCGGAATTGCGGATCATACGGATTCCGCGAAGGACAAAAACGTGCGTCAAATAGGTAGCGATAGGCGTGCAGTACACTAGCCCCATACAGATCGCGGGCCAGATCCGAGTCACGCTTCTCCACCTTCTTGCCCCCCAGGTAAGCCAGTTCCGCCAAGGCAAAGACCTTGTCCGGGGAAGGGTCGTTGTCGGTGATTCCTTGCAGCTTCTGCAGAAGTTGCCGGTTGTCCTCCTGCAAATCCTCGGTAAGGTTGTACACTCGCAGTAACTGGAATGTGCGGTCCGAAGGCCGCAGTCCACCGGAGGTGGTCAGCTTGAGCCGTTCCGACAACGGGGTTTGCGGCACGTTGCGAAGCGTGACCCACTTGGTTGACGAGCAGCCGAACGACGCTAGCCCCACCAGCGCAAGCAGCACCACGCCCGCGAACCGCGGGAATCGCGTGTGTGCAATCCTTCGCTGACCCGTGGGGCTCATCCGTGAACCCTTGGCTGGCATTCAGTGAAGCAATTCAGAGCGGCGAGCGTCGTTCACCTGCAGAATCCGGCCTCCCGCCAATCCCCATCTTCTCTCCGCAGTTCTGCAGGGTCGCTGCCGAAGCCTCGTGCCACTTCGCCGGTCTCCGAGACGAAGTCCCTCGCTGCGACAATGCCCCACGCTCCTGGAGAAGGGGAGTACGATAAACGCATGCCCAAGCGCGGTCAATGGCGGTTTTGGCTCGATTAGCAAGACCGCAACCCCTTCCCTACAACCGCCTACCCGCCCGCCCTGCCCAACTGACCTTGGACGTTCGCGACAAATACGTACAATGTCCGCATGCAGAGGCCACCACCCCTCGGACCCATCGAGCAGGCTACGGCCGTTCCTTACCGTCTCCAAGACGGGCGGGTCCAATTCTGCCTCGTCACCAACTCCCAAGGCAAGCGCTGGGGATTCCCGAAGGGGGTTATTGAGCCGGGCCAGACACCCATCGACACGGCCCTGGCTGAGGCCGAAGAGGAGGCCGGTATCCACGGTCTGATTGATACCGAACCGCTGGGCGATTACGAATACTGCAAGTGGAACCGCACGCTACATGTCGTCGGATTCCTGATGCGTGTGACGTTGGCCCACGACAACTGGCTCGAAGCCAAGCAGCGTGCGCGCCGCTGGTGCTCAGCCGAGCAGGCCCGCAAGAAAATCGACCGTCCGGCCCTGTTGGAACTGCTCGGGGCCGCCCTGGAACGCTTGAGCGCTGATCCGGCCCGCTCCGAGAATAGCCGGCCATAGAAACACACTGAGCCGCGGCTCTGGTCGCTCAAGACGCCGGTCAGCCGGGTCAAACGCTCATCGCCCATTCTGCCACGTCTCAGTCCAACCGCAGCCGCCCCAAGAAAGCCCAACGCCGAAGCCGATCATCAGGCTCCGCATTCCCGGACGCAACCTGCCCTCGTTCCGCAAGTCGCGGATCAGGATCGGAATGGTTGAGGAAACCGTGTTACCGTAGTTCTCCAGCGCCAAGGGCATCTTCTCCGGACTGAGTTGCAGACGCTCTCGCACGTGGTCCAACATGAAGGTCGTGGCCTGGTGCAGCAGGTACAGGTCCACCTGCTCGCGGCACCAACCCGTCTTACGGAGCATTTGCTCAACCGTGGGTGGTACCACGTCCAGGGTGAACTTCACCAGCTCCGGGCCATCCATGACCAAGGCACTCGGCCAGCGTTGGCGCTTCTTGGGCTTCAGGGCCATGGACTTGGGTCGTGCACCGCCTTCGGGCACCATCAGCGCCTCGGCCCCGCTGCCGTCGGTGCCGAAGACAAACCCCCCCAGCGAGGGCTCATCGGCCGCATCGACTAGCGTAGCCGCCGCCCCATCGCCAAAGATCGTGCGCAGCGAGCGATCTGTGGGGTGAATGTACTTCGAATAGGTCTCAGACGTGATCAGCAACACCCGTTGCGCGGCACCGCTCTGAATCAACCCATCAGCCAGCGACAGTCCATAGATGAACCCCGAGCATCCCAGGTTGAAGTCCAAGGCTCCGATCCACTTGGATAGTCGCAACCGATCCTGTACCAGACAGGCCGTCGTGGGCAGCGGATAATCGGGGGTTTGCGTGCATAGAAGCAGGAAATCAACCGAGCTGCGATCAATGCCAAACTCGCCAAACAACCGCTCGCCCGCCGCCACCGCCATATCCGAAACACATTCTTCCGGCCGGGCAATATGCCGCTGACGAACGCCCGTCTTGGCATAGATCAAATCCATGTTCCACTTCGGGAACTCGGCCGCGTACAGGTTGTTGTCCTCGATCTGCTCCGGCAAGTGAACGGCGATCGGGCCCAGGGAACCGTATTTCATGCAGGTCTCTCGCGAAGAACATATCCGCCCACGGTCGGGGGGTCCGCCCGCTGCGGGGGTCAGAAACGCCCGAAGCTACCACAGTCCCCGAAGGATCGCAACCGCATTTGCCGACGCCCTCTGCCCTACCTGTTCTGGACTGGCCTTGACTCCTTGCCGCACGGTGGACTAAGAACCTATCGTACAATCACACCCAGCCACCTCGGGCGGCCCTGCAAGACTGAACTGCCGACAGCTTTTCGGACCGGCTCTCATTTGTCCATTGGTGACAGTCTGAACGGTGGCCCTGATCGAGGTCCGCGTTGTCAAGGATCATTCCGCAAGGTGGGCTCCACTCCTGCAAGGCCGATTACAACCAATGCGACTCTCGCGCGCATTCCTGACGATCCTCGCCTTGGCATTCGAGGGAATAGGCCACGCCCCCTCTGCAGCGCAGGACCGTAATGGACGGCAGCCCACTTGTCAGCTTCACCTACACACCAACACCCCCTCCACGGAGGCCCAGCCTCTGCTAACCGCGCTTCGCGACTTGGAGTCGGAGTTGGAATGGCGGTTGGACCTGCCGCCAGGCCGCGAGCCGATCGTGGTTCATCTGTTTCGCGATCGTCGAGCCTACGTGGACTATCTGCACCAGCACTTTCCCCAAGTCCCGTATCGCCAGGCCCTGTTCATCAAGCAGGCCCCGCCTGGCCAGGTCCTCGCCCATCTTGGGCCTGACTGTCAACGCGACCTCCGGCATGAATTCGTGCATGCATTACTACACTCCCGCTTGAAGCAGATTCCACTCTGGTTGGATGAAGGTCTAGCCACATACTTTGAACTGCCCCCCGAGAACCGCCCCTGGCAATCCCCGTACTTTGCCTCGGCGCGCATCGCCGCCACCCACGGTTCGCTTCGGCCGCTCCATGAGTTGGAATCGATAACGGACTTCGCCAAATTCGATTTCAGCGAGTATCGCGATTGCTGGGCATGGACTCACTTCCTGCTCGATTGCCAGGACGGCCCCAGAGCCGCCTTCTTGCAATACCTGGCTGTCTTGGCCCAGGAGCCAGGGCCCGCTCCCTTGGGCCGAATGGCTCCCCCGCCACTCAATTCCCTGGCCATGCATCTATTGAGCCTGGAGTATCGCTGAACGCCGCAGCCCAGCCCCCTTGCCAGGCGAGGCCAGGCCAGCGACTACTTGGGGACCGGCGTCTAGTGAGTCCAGGATTGTCACAAGTTGTCCCCCAACCGCGAGCTAGTCGGGATTCATGCCGAATTCGGCACGAATCCTGCTCGAAGGACTGCTTCGGAATCAACAGGTCCTCAGCCCAATTCCTCGACTCGCCCCAAGCCCCTGGCCGATAGTCTCCATTGCAAGAGCCAGTGACCACCACGATGAGCCGCCAGGGAGGGCGACCTTGTCGACGCTTAGTCTCTTAAGACTTATCCACCTTCTCTATCTCTCCAGGCCGAAGAGCGATCGCAGTATCTTTCGTGCGATTCGAAGGCGCGCGCTGCGACAGGGTGGACTATGCATTCCTGCCCCAAGGCCTGTGGACCCCACGGCCCAGAGCAAGGAGATCTCAGCGCCCCATAAGCGTTCGGCGCAGAGCCCAGCCAGCAAGCCAGCCGCTGCCCCGGCCATCGTGCGAATTCTTGAGTTGGGGGTTGGTTCCGCTCTGCGCGCCCAGCGATTGATCAACTTGGTGGAGACATATCACCCTGAAGTCCAAGTCTCCTACACGGGCGTAGATGTGTTCGAGGCCCGTTGTGATGGTGGCCCCGGAACTACCCTGAAGGAGGCCTACCGCCAGCTTCGTGCCCACGGTGCGAAGGTGAAACTCCACCCCGGTGAGCCAATTGAGGCTCTGTGTCGACTAGCCAACCACTTGGGGCAAAACGATCTGGTGGTGATCTCCGCCTCTCATGCCAAGGGACTGCCTCCGCATGCCTGGCACTACCTGCCTCGCGTGGTTCACTCGCGATCGATGGTCTTCATCGAGAAACAGACCAACGACGGTCAGACTGCAACTCGGATGGTCTCGATGACCGAGCTACTGCGTCGCGCTGACAAGGCGACTGTGACCAGGAAGGCCGCCTGAGTGCCCATCCGGTGGCAACTCCTCAGTCATCCGACTTATCGCCTCGCGTCATTCGTGCCTGTCCTCTTCAGTGGAAGACGCACCCGCCCCCCACTATCGGACGCTACGCTTCTTCTGTCTGTCCGAATTTGGGCCGTTTCCAGTTCGTTTGCCGAACCATTGGATATTTTCATTCGTCCATGGGATGATAGGGCTTGGGGAATCGCGTCCAGTCTCCATCTATTGAGGCATCGATAGTCAGACCCGCATCCCCAATCACCCTCGGGCCGGGCACGAACCGAAGGTTGGTCGCGGAATCCCGGTTGTCCCGGCCCTGTTCTGGTCAGCCGGGCCGGTGACGCTACCGAGATCACTACCCCCCTAACAGGCGCGAGCCCTTTCCTTCAGATCTTTCTGCCACGCCCTGCTTTCCATGAAGAATCCCGCCGACAGGCCCTCCAGCCGTATGGTTACCGATATCACCTTGGATGCCGTGCCGCGCGCAGGACTGGAGCGAGACCTCTCGGGTGAGATTTCATCGCCAGGCTGCCCCGTTGCCCTCATCGAGGGCAACGGGCCTGAACTGATACAAGAGGTGGCCTGCGCGGTGCATCGCCGTTTGCGGGTCGTCGGGGCCTTGTTGGCAACGGGGTTCACAGTTTTCTGGGTTTGGCATTTCCTGTTGCTGGAACCGGGGGCGGTGGACCTGGCATTGCTCGCCTTCCACGCCGTCGTCGCTATGTCGGCGGCCGCGACCACGGTGGTCTTGTGGCGGCGCCGCCCCTTCACCTTGACCGCGCTCCGCGTGGCTGAGTTGGTTCTCTTTGGCCTGCCGGCCGCGTTCTTCCTGGCGGTTCAGGTCTTGTCGGCGATGGACCCCATGGCTGCCCGGCGAGGTGTACTCATCGGCCCGTGGCTCCTCTTGATCTACACCTACGCCCTGTTCATCCCCAACACGTGGAGACGAGCGGCCGCCATCATCGGACTGATGGGCGGGTTGCCCTTGCTGACGATCCTGGGCTGGTGGTTGTTTTGGCCTCCATTCAAAGCGGCTTGTAGCATCGAAGACTTGACCGGCTTTGTGTTGATGATGCTCGTGTCGGGCGTGGCCAGCGTGGTCGGGGTGCATACCATCGGCACTCTGCAACGGGCGGCCTTCGAAGCTCGACAACTGGGCCAATACCGCCTGAAACGGCGAATCGGGGCTGGCGGCATGGGCGAAGTCTACTTGGCCGAACACCAGATGCTCAAGCGACCGTGCGCCATCAAACTCATCCGCCACAGTCAAGCAGTCGATCCGCGCGTCCTGGCTCGCTTCCATCGTGAAGTCCGCTCTACAGCCCGCCTTTCGCACTGGAACACGATCGAGGTCTTCGACTACGGCAGTACCGCCGATGGGACCTTCTACTACGTCATGGAGTTCTTGCCCGGCATGAGCCTGGGCGAGATCGTGGAACACTACGGGCGGATGCCGGCAGCACGCACGATCCACTTTCTTCGTCAGGCCTGCGATGCCCTGGCCGAAGCTCATGCGATCGGTTTGGTCCACCGCGACATCAAGCCGGGCAATATCTTTGCGGCCAAACGCGGCGGCGTATTCGATGTGGCGAAGCTCCTGGATTTCGGCCTGGTCAAACCCCTCCTCGACGATCACGCTGTCGATCTGTCTGGCGAGGGTACGATCTCTGGGTCGCCACTCTACATGGCCCCCGAACAGGCCACCGGCGAAACCGAGCCCGACGCGCGAAGCGACATCTACGCCTTGGGGGCCGTGGGCTACTATCTGCTCACCGGCCGTCCGCCATTTCTGGGCGACAAACCACTGAAAGTCATGATCGCCCACGTGCGCGATCCGGTGCCCCCGCCGTCGTCGCTGTGTGCCGACGTGCCGGACGACCTGGAACAGGTCATCCTCAAGTGCATGGCCAAGGACCCCACCGAACGCTGGCCCGATGCAGCCAGCTTGCACGCCGCCTTGTCGGCCTGCAACGACGCCAACCGCTGGACCCGTGCCGAGGCCCAACGCTGGTGGTTGCACGAGGATCCCCATCGGGCGGCGATTGTACAGGCCGACCAGGGACAGGCAACCGCCCAAACGCCACAACCGTGACGCAACCGTCTCTCGAATAATGCCTTACACGCGAGCAAGTCCTCCCAGCCCCACTCTCATCCGCTGAACGCGGGCGAACCTCGTTCCCTTGGAAGGGGTCTGGTTTGGAGGAGGTTGGTGCGTCCGGACCACTGGTCATCAAACGCCCCTCGCGGCGCAACACCCCAGACGTTC
The DNA here is from genome assembly GCA_937889015.1 of uncultured Planctomycetales bacterium. Taxonomy (GTDB): domain Bacteria; phylum Planctomycetota; class Planctomycetia; order Pirellulales; family Thermoguttaceae; genus CALARR01. The sequence goes on from CALARR010000362.1 coordinate 37,187, forward strand.
GGAAATCGCCTCCTCTCGGCCCCATGGCCCCTAGGGTTCCACGTGCCGCCGCAAGGCTTATAATAGTGAATTCGGGTCTTCGGGCCCCGGACAACCTGGGCCCTTTGCCGCGCAGGGGGCGATGGGCCGGGCAGCCCTCGACCGAGGCCCGTGGGAATGGTTATCTCCAAGGAGCAATCAGCCAACGATGACGACCTCGCCTCGCAGTCCTCAAACGATGTTCGAGAAGATCTGGAATGAGCATGTCGTGCATGCCGAACAGGGCAAGCAGACGATCCTCTATATCGATCTGCAACTAGTGCACGAGGTGACCAGCCCCCAGGCATTTGAGGGGCTGCGACTGGCTGGCCGCAAGGTCCGTCGTCCCGATCGGACCGTGGCCACAGCCGATCACAACGTGCCCACCACCGATCGCTCGCTGCCGATCCTCGATCCGATCTCCAAACAGCAGATCGACACATTGCGCGACAACTGCCGTCAGTTCGGCATCCGGCTCTATGACCTTGACGATATCAACCAGGGTGTGGTCCACGTGATCGGTCCCGAGTTGGGACTTACACAGCCGGGCATGACCATCGTCTGCGGCGATAGCCACACCGCCACGCATGGCGCCGTGGGCGCTTTGGCTTTCGGCATCGGCACAAGTGAAGTCGAACACGTCCTCGCCACGCAGACCCTCCTGCAACACAAGCCCAAGACCTTTCAGATTCGCGTGGACGGCCGGCTGCCGACCGGCGTCTCCTCCAAGGATCTGATCCTCTACATCATTGGCCGCATCACGACCTCGGGCGGTACGGGATACTGCATCGAATACGCGGGCGAAGCGATCCGCGCCTTGAGCATGGAATCCCGAATGACCGTCTGCAACATGACCATCGAGGCCGGAGCCCGCGCCGGCCTGGTCGCGCCCGACCAGACCACATTCGATTACCTCCGCGGCCGACCCTTCGCACCAGCCGACTTCGATGCGGCTGTAGAGCGGTGGCGAGCGTTGCCCACCGACGAAGGCGCCCGTTTCGACCGCGTCGAGGTCTTCCAGGCCGCCGACATCCAGCCGCAGGTCACCTGGGGAACCAGCCCGGGACAGGTTGCCACCGTTTCCGACAAGGTGCCTGGTCCCGCCGATTTCTCCGATCCGGTCGACCAGAAGTCCGCCGCTGCAGCCCTGGAATACATGGGGCTGACGGCTGGCACGCCTGTCACTTCCATCCCCATCGACTATGTCTTCATCGGCTCCTGCACCAACGGCCGGATCGAGGACTTGCGCGCCGCCGCGGCCGTAGTGCGAGGGCATCGCAAGGCCTCGGCTGTCCAGGCAATCGTTGTGCCTGGCAGCGGCCTGGTCAAACGTCAGGCCGAGCAGGAAGGCTTGGACCGCATCTTTTGCGAAGCCGGCTTCGAGTGGCGCGAGGCCGGTTGCAGCATGTGCCTGGCCATGAATCCGGACAAACTGGAGCCGGGACAGCGCTGTGCGGCCACCAGCAACCGCAATTTCGAGGGCCGGCAGGGCAAGGGCGGACGCACGCACCTGGTCTCGCCAGCCATGGCCGCCGCGGCTGGTATCGCCGGCCATTTCGTCGACGTCCGGGAGTGGAAATATCGCTGAACGATGAACCTGACCCCGGCATGCCGGAACGCTGCGGGGTCACCCGTACCCAACTGCCTATTGAAAACCGATCTCCGACAACTGCCTCATGAAACCTTTCACGACACATACCGGCCTGGTCCTGCCCATGGATCGAGCCAACGTGGACACCGACCAGATCATTCCTAAGCAATTCTTGAAACGGATCGAGCGGACCGGATTCGGCCAGTTCCTCTTCTTCGACTGGCGCTACCTCGACGACGGCTCACCCAATCCGGACTTCGAGTTGAACCGGCCGCAGTACGCTGGCGCCAGTGTGCTGTTAGCACGGCGCAACTTCGGTTGCGGATCGAGCCGCGAGCACGCCCCCTGGGCCTTGGAGGACTACGGTTTCCGAACGATTCTCGCGCCCAGCTTCGCCGACATCTTCTACAACAATAGCTTCAAGAACGGAATGCTGCCGATCTGCCTGAGCGAAGAGCAGATCGAGAACCTGTTCCAGCGTGCCGCGGCGCAACCAGGCTACCGGTTGACAATCGACCTCAAGCAACAAACGCTTGCCGACTCCAAGGGGCTCTGCCTGACCTTCGAGGTCGATCCCTTCCGCCGACAATGCCTACTGGAAGGCCTGGACGATATTGGCCTGACCCTCGTCCACGAGCCTAAGATCACCGCCTACGAAAAGACCCACGCAAAATAGGGTGCTCTGCCCAACAGTCGCGTCAGCACCCGTCGGTTCGTCAACACCATCAGGAGCCGTGCACCATGCGATTGCCCCCCGCCTCCCAGTGCCTGTCTTGAGCCTATCCCTCGTAGTGGGCCTCGCTTGCACAGCACTCTGAGCCGCGGTGCCGGCGGCGCAGCCCGGCCTGTCCTGGTATCGGGGCAATACCCACCCCACTGCCATTCGTTCTGGAACGACGGCACCGAGTTTCCGGAGATGATCGCCGACTGGTACAAACAGCATGGCTACGATTTCCTCGCCATCTCGGATCACAGCGTCCTGATGGAGGGCGAACGCTGGCGCGACACCAAGCGAGTCGGCAAGCCCCGCGAGATGCTCAAAGAGTACTCGGCAGACGTCGGCAAGGTCTTCTGCAGAGTCGAGGGCCTTCAGGCTTCCTTCCAACTGACCGGCGAGGAGCTTTACGTCCGGGCCGTAGTGCGCAGCGACGTGAGGCACGCCAATCCCCCGGAAAACTAAATCCAGACCAAGATCGCCTGGTGCCAACCGGTAGGCTGGGAAAAGCGGGCCAAGTGAAGCCGAAGTCGCCGCTCTGCAGAATCTCCGCCGGAAACCGCTGTGCCCGCTGCTACGCCAAAGCCGACGGGCCGCAAAAAGCGCTGGCCGGCATCTGTCGCAGTTGACGAATTACCGGCCGGAATGGCAGTCGACGCAAGACCTGCTCTTCCACGTCGATGCCCGGCGCGACTTCGATCAGTTCCAGGCCCTCCTGACATAAGCGGAACACGGCCCGCTCGGTGATGTACAGCACTTCCTGACGGACCTGACGACTATGCGCGGCGCAAAACGAGACCTGCTCCACGCGCTGCACGAACTTGGCGGTGGTGCCCTCACTCACGATCTGTAGTTGCCCGTCGGTGACGGTCACCTGCAGACCGGTGGCCGTGAAAGGCGTGCAAAAGACCAGCCGCTTGGCCGTCTGCGTGATATTGACAAATCCGCCCACCCCAGCCACTCGCGTGCCGAACGCGGCCACGTTGACGTCGCCTCGACTATCGATCTCGGCAGCGCCCAAAGCGGCGAAATCCAATCCACCGCCATCGTAAAAATCGAACTGGGCTGGCTGTTCAATGATCGCCAACGGATGGACCGCCGTCCCAAAACTCAGCCCGCCGCAGGGCATGCCGCCGATCGGACCACTTTCCACCGTGAGTGTGAAGCGCCCCAACAGCCCTCGCTCCGAGGCGATCGCAGCGATTCCCTCAGGCAGGCCGATGCCCAAGTTGACGATCGCCCCCGGCCCAATCTCGTCGCATGCCCGTTGCGCGATGATCCGCCGCGCGTCAAACGGCATCGGCCGGCGCGCAACTCCGGCCATGTCCAATGACGGAGCCGCCGTGACCAAGGCCGGGTTGAATTGGGTGTCCCCAAAGGTCTGCGCGTGCTCCTCAGGACCGGCGACCACGATTCGGTCGATGAGAATTCCCGGCACGCGGACCTGCTGCGGCGGGGCCAAGCGATCGGAGATTCGGGCAACCTGGGCGATGACCGTGCCTCCGCAATTGTGAACCGCCTGGGCGATGGGCAGCATCTCGCCGAAGAGACCCTCCTCTTCCATAGTCAAGTTGCCTGCCGGGTCGGCCGTGGTGCCTCGAATCAACCCCACATGGATCGGCAGGGCTTTGTACCAAAGCCACACGCGCCCGCCCAAGTCAACCCGCTCGACCAGTCCCGGCGGAGTCCGCTGGTTGAGACGTCCGCCGCCATACAGCGGATCGACGAAGGTCTCCAACCCGATGTGCGTGATACAGCCCGGCCGACCTGCCGCCACGTCGCGAAACAACTGGCAGATCACGCCTTGGGGAAAGTTGTAGGCCTCGATCTTCCCTTCGATCGCCAACCGGCCCATGTGCGGAGCCAAGGCCCAATGCCCGCCGATCACGCGCCGCACAAGCCCTTCGTATGCCAAATGGTTGACGCCGCGGTCGCGGCCATCGCCCTGGCCGGCCGCGTAAAGCAGTGTCAAATCGCGAGGGGCGCCGCAAGCCAGGAAACGCCGTTGGATCGCGGCCGTCAAAGCCTCGGGGACCCCTGCCCCGACAAACCCTCCGGAAGCGATCGTCTGGCCGTCTTGAATCAGACCAACAGCCTCGTCAGCCGTGCAGTGCCTCGCCTCGCGCCGTGGGCTCATGCTCGCTCACCCTCGAAGGTCCCACTTGGTTGCCGGTGCAGCAACAAACCCGTAAGCACCAGGGCGCGGCTGGGCAGACACCAACTGCCGGCATGGCCGGAGTCAAACGGAATCCCGGCACGGTAGGATTGCGGCAGCATGGCCTTCACAACGACGAGCAGCAGCCCGCGGCTGTCTCCCACTTACAACAAGAGACGACGCCCCTCGCTCTGGCTGCGGCGCGCTTGCTGCACCACATTCAAAGCCTGACAGGCGTCTTCCAGATCCGAGGTCTTGCGCACCAGGCTGGTCACTGCCCGATAGAATTGGGTCAGAAGCTGTTCCCCCACCGGTCGGTCGCTTTCCAATGATTCCTGGTGGCGACCTGCGTCATCGAACCAGACGAGCGTAGCGGGCAAGTCCACAAAGGCAATTCCCCGGTCACACGAAACTTGCAGGGCGGCCAGGGGACGATAGTTGATGGCCTCCTGCCATTGAGCCGGAATGTATCGACCGCAACTAATCTGGGCGACAGGCCCTGTGCCTGGCGCCTTGGCCTCGGAGAAGTCCAGACTCATCATCTGGTAGTCCTCTTCTCCCGCGGGGCAACCACGCTTATGGATCACGCCGGTCACGGCAGTTGGGCTCCAGCCCACCACGTAGGTACACCAGTCCACCAATTCCACGAGTTCACGGATAGCGGCTGGTCGAGGTGGCCACCCTTGGTGATTGGCCCGAGACCGGGCTGCCGAACGCTGATGGCAAAATAGCAACTGCGGAGTGCCCAACTCGGTGACAATCAACTCCTTCAGCCGCAACGTGGCCGGTGCCTGGCGTTTGGGAAACTCCGCTACGAAGGCGATGCCCGCCTGCTCCACCCTTCGGCGGACCAACTGTGCTTCCTCCGCCCCCAAGTCCAACCCCGCCGCACAGTAGACCGCCTTGCCCGTCTCGCAGGCGGCATAGATCGGCATCGCCCCGTACCACTGTACGGCCAGCATCAGCACCGCGTCGATGTCTTCCCGATGCACCATCTCCCGAAAGCCATCCACGGCCACAGCCCCGAACTCGGCGGCCGCCTGTTCGGCCCGATGCGCTACCTGATCGCAGACCGCGCGCACCTCGAAACGATCGGCCAGCGTCCGTAGGGCGGAGCGGTGCCGCTGCTCCCAAGCCTCACCCAAACCGACCAGACCGACTCGGAGCTTCATGGGTGCTGGGAGGTGCGTGGGTCAGAGATGCGGGAAGGACACCAAAGGGGTGACAGCACGAAGGCCACGTTTTTGATTATATCGACCCCTGCTGCGACAACACAAGGCAAGCGTCCACAAGCTCATAGGAATTATGTAGTTACGCCATCAAACCGCCCATCGGCCCAACCACGGCCACCAACATTCCCCACTAGAGCAAGTTATACGACTCAACCCGAGAGGGGTGAGTTAATTGCTTAGATTGCTTATTCGGCAAATTCCATTTCTCCTCCTTGCATCTCCAAGAAATCTACTTAGACTAACGGCTCCGCCGTAAGGGACACTTCCCTCTGTCGGCCCCGACCCCCGAGGCCGATGGCGGAACCGAAGGACCGGTTTACCGACATGAGGTCGGCACCCACTGCGGTCTATGCCGCGGGCAAACACGAGTGTGCGGAACTTCAGTCGGGGGCAACACGGCCGGTTTCGGGAGGATGCTGCTGACCGTCAGACGAGATGGAGCGACGAGGGCTCCGCTGCGACCGCAGATGGGTCGCCGCAGCCCGACTTCTGGGGAATTTCGCCGTCGCTGGATCGCACTTTCTGTTTGACGCCCAGCAGGGCTTGCGGGCCTACGCATCGTTCCGGGTTTTGACTGGACCCTGCGTTGACAATGAACCGAACCGATGGACGGTAGCCCGATTCTCTCGGATTTCCGTCGGTCGGTTACGGCCATTCCTACTGCAGAGTCCGAGCAGGCCGGTCGCAATCAGGTTCGGCGGTTTTGAATGGCCCGGCCGTGCAGTCAGTCTGTTGCGGGTCGGGGTGACGTTGTGTTTTCTGACTCATTGAGAAGGAGTTCACTGGTGACGAGTCTGATTCTGGCTACCGCTATACACTTAACTTTGGCGGCTGATATCAGCGAGACCTACGCCGACGCCCATCGTCAGACAATTGAGACCGGATGTCCGATGGTCATCATGGTCGGTGCCGAATGGTGCCCGGCCTGCAAGCAAATGGAAAACACGGTGATCCCGCAAGCCAGGAAGCGCGGCCTCCTGGGCCGTGTGGCCTTCGCCCTGGTAGACCTGGATCGTGACCGCGATCTGGGACGCAAGTTGACCGCCGGTGGCCCGATCCCTCAGTTGATCGCCTTTCGTCGCACCACACATGGATGGGAACATCGCAAGTTGATTGGTGGCCAGACTTTAGAGAAGGTCGAGGAGTTCATAAACGAGGAGTTGGCCCAGAGCAAGACCGACACCAAAGAGGGGCCCGAAACCGACCCATCGACGCCATCTCACTCCGAGCAAAAATCCGCCAAGGCCAAGATCCGCCCCGCCAGCTACCCTTGATTCACGAACCTTTGGGCTGCCCCCCAGATTCCCTCATCCACATCCGACCCGGTGCATATGGCTTATGCACCGGGTCTTTTACTGCGCTTGCCCATCCACACGTCATCGATCTGACGCAATGCAGTCCGCCACACGCGTACTCCAATATCCTTCGCCGGGCGACGCAAGACAGGTAAACCGCGCAAACAAGGCTGCCAGGACAGAAAACGCAAAGCTCGTGAGGCGTACTGCGAATCCTGCCGCCGGATTGCACACACAACGTGAGATCGACTCATCTTCGTCTCGGCTGGGCAACTTGGGTTTGACGCGTTCCCCAAGCTTGCCTATCATGCCGCCTCTTTGAGTCTCCTCGGCCGGCGTTCTTCCCGGCCGAACATCCGACGACCCGGGACGCTGTGATGTTCCACAACCGATCGATTCTCGTGACCGGAGGCACCGGTTCCTTCGGTCAACGCCTGGTGGAGGTCATCCTCGCACGCTACCAACCGCAGCGGCTAATCGTGTTCAGTCGTGACGAGTTGAAGCAATCCGAGATGCTGCGCCGGCTGAATCCCAAGACGCATCGTTGTCTGCGCTATTTCGTGGGTGACGTCCGCGACCGTGATCGGTTGTATCGCGCTTTGGACGGTGTGGATTTCGTGGTGCATGCAGCGGCTTTGAAGCAAGTGCCCAGTTGTGAGTACAACCCGCTGGAAGCCATCAAAACCAACATCCTCGGCGCCGTAAATCTGATCGATGCGGCCATCGATCGTGGAGTCGAGAAGGTCGTAGCGCTGAGCACGGACAAGGCTGTCGCGCCGGTTAACCTCTATGGCGCGACCAAACTCTGCGCCGACAAACTCCTGGTCGCGGCCAACAACTATTCGGGCAGCCATCCGACGCGGTTCGCCGTGGTTCGCTACGGCAATGTGGTCGGGAGCCGCGGAAGCGTTGTGCCCTTGTTCCTGGCCATGCGGCCACACGGGGTCCTCCCTGTGACGGACCCACGTATGACTCGCTTCTGGATCACGCTCGATCAAGGCGTGGAGTTTGTCTTGAAAAGCTTTGCCCGCATGCGGGGCGGTGAGATCTTCGTTCCCAAGATCCCCAGCATGAAAGTCATTGACCTGGCGCGGGCCATCGCACCGCAGTGTCGCATCGAATCGGTAGGTATCCGCCCCGGCGAAAAACTGCACGAGACTCTGGTCAGCGACGACGATTCGCGACACGCATTGGAGTACAGCGATTATTTCGCGATTCAGCCGATCCCCGAAGGGGCCACCTTTCGCCGTGAGCCCAGTCCCGAGGGTGGGCGTCCCTGCCCTGAAGGCTTCGCCTACTGCAGCCATACCAACAGTCACTGGTTGTCTAGCGATGAACTCCACCGAATCCTCGAATTGCCTGAACTGCGGCGCGCCGCCTGAAGTGCCGACGCGTCCCGAAGCCTCCAGGCTGTCGCTATCGGAAGCAGAATCACCGCCGCCGATGACTCTCTTGCCATACAGTCGGCAGTCGATCGACGAACAAGACATCCAAGCCGTGGTGGATGTTCTACGATCCGATTGGCTGACCACCGGGCCGGTCTTGCAACGGTTCGAACAGGCCTTGGCTGAACACGCGGGAGTCGCAAACGCCGTGGCCGTGAGCAACGGGACAGCCGCCTTGCACGCCGCCATGTTCGCGTTGCAGATCCAACCCGGAGACGAGGTCATCCTGCCGGCTATCACCTTCGTGGCCACGGCCAACTGTGTGGTGTACCAGGGCGGCTGCCCCGTCTTTGCCGACGTCAATCCCGGAAGCTTGCTGCTCGATGCGGATTCCGTCGAAGCCCGGCTGACCTCCAGAACCAAGGCCATCATCGCCGTGGACTACGCCGGCCAACCCTGCGACTATGCGGCCCTGACCTCTGTCGCGCAACGGCATGGCCTGGCTCTGGTCGCCGATGCCTCGCACGCGTTGGGCGCCAGTCTCCACGGTCGCCCTGTGGGACAACTGGCCGATCTGACCACCTTCAGCTTCCATCCCGTCAAACCAATCACGACCGGCGAAGGCGGTGCCATCACGACCCGCGATCCGCGTCTGGCGGCTCGCTGCCGAAAATTCCGCAATCACGGCATCGTTCGAGATCACCACCAGCGCGCGCAGGCCGGTTCATGGCGCTATGAGATGACCGACCTGGGCTACAACTACCGCCTCACCGACCTGCAGGCCGCTCTGGGGTTGAGCCAATTGCGACGACTAGAGGCCTGGCGCCAACGCCGCACGGCAATCGCCCGACGTTATGATCGGGCCTTGAGTTCGTTCAGCGCTGCGCGGCCCTTGAGTGTCTGCCCGCACGTCGGACACGCCTACCACTTGTACGTGATTCGCTTGGGATCGGAGTTGGAACGCGACGCGGTCTTCTCGCGTCTACGCCGCGCCGGTATCGGCGTCAACGTACACTACGCACCGGTACACTTGCATCCCTTCTACCGAGACCGATTCGGCACCGGTCCAGGCCTCTGCCCGGTGGCTGAGGCGGCGGCGAAACACATCCTGTCACTGCCGCTCTTCCCGGCCATGACCGACGGCGACGTCGATCGCGTGATCGAGGCCCTTCGCGCCGCCATCCACCAATCTGCCCCGGATCGAACGGCCGCGGCCAGGAGGGTCGCCTAACCTCCGGCTCCGCACGGCGGCCCCGCCGCCTGCTAACCTCAACGATTCTTGTCTCACATGGAATGTGAGCAGTACACTGGCCAAGAGATGAGACATCATGAAGATTGTCGCTGTGATTCAGGCCCGGATGGGCAGCACCCGCTTGCCGGGCAAAGTCCTGTTGCCCGTCGGCGGGCGTTCCATCCTGGCACGCGTGTGCCGCCGCACATGCCGGGCGGAGTTGGTCGACCAGGTCGTGGTGGCTACGAGCGTCAACCCGCTGGACGACCCGATCGCCGCCGAGTGCCAACAACTGGGCCTGCCCTGCTTCCGTGGCAGCGAAGAAGACGTCTTGGACCGCTACTGGTGGGCATCTCAGGCCTACGAAGCCGACGCCGTGGTGCGGATCACGGCCGATTGCCCACTCATCGATCCGCACCTGATCGACGACGTGGTGCAGGACGGATTGCTGTACTGGCCCGACTATGCGGCTAATGTACTGCAACGCACCTATCCGCGCGGACTGGACACGGAATTCGCCACAGCCGGAGCGATGGAACGAGCTTGGAATGAAGCCCGCGAACCCTATCAGCGGGCCCATGTTATGCCCTATTTCTACCAGAACCCACAGTCCTTTCGCCTTTGTTCGATCACCGGTTCCGAGGACCACAGCCAGCATCGTTGGACGGTCGATTCGCCCGAGGACCTGGCTTTCGTGCGCGCCGTGTACGACCGCATGGATAACGACGACGGCTTCGCTTGGACGGAAGCGCTTGACTTGCTGGCGGTCGAGCCGGAATTGTGCGAATTCAACCGCCACGTGCGGCAGAAGCACCTGGTGGAAGGTTGACCGTGTCCAGCCCTTTGCTGTTGCGCGTCGACGCCTGGCCGGAAATGGGGACGGGGCACGTCATGCGCTGCCTGGCCCTAGCCGCTGCCTGGCAGAGCGCAGGCCAAAGGGCCTGCTTTGTCAGCCATTGTACGATCGATTCGCTCCGCACGCGGATGATCGAAACCGGCGCTCGACTGGTTGCGCTCCCCCAGCCCGTGGTCGATCCGAACGAAGCTCAATCGCTACTGGCCCCACTGCTGGCCCAAGGGTCTCCTTCCCACCGGCCGGGATGGCTCCTGCTGGACGGCTACCATTTCTCGGCCCAGTGGCAATCGTTGGCCCAACGGCTCGGGTTGAGGTTGCTGGTCATCGACGATCAGGCTTTGTGGCCCCGGTACGAAGCCGACTTGGTTCTCAACCAAAACCATGGTGCCCAGCGACTCGAGTATGACTGTGGCGAATCCACCCACCTGCTCCTGGGCGCGCGCTACGTCCTGCTGCGTCCAGAATTCGCCCCGTGGATGAACTGGCAACGCGACGTCCAACCCGAGGCCCGCCGCCTGCTCGTGACCCTCGGTGGCTCAGACCCGGCTGGTGCGACTCCCAAGGTCCTGGAAGCCTTGCGCGAGATACGGTTGGATGGGTTGGAGGTGCGGCTCATCGTGGGGCCGGGCAATCCGGCCGCCCAGTCCATCAGCGATGCGCACAACTGCCTACGGGACAATGTCCAGGTGCTGACCAACGTGGCCGATATGGCCCAACACATGGCATGGGCCGATGTGGCTGTGAGTGCCGCGGGCACCACCTGCTGGGAACTGGCTTTCATGCAACTCCCCGCCCTGCTATTAATCGTGGCCGACAACCAGCGCCCAACGGCGCGCCAAACAGCCCTGGCGGGGACCGCCGAGAACCTCGGACCAGTCGAGCAGGTCTTTCCCGAGCAGATCGCCGCCGCCCTGCTCGGGTTGATCCACGACCGGACACGCCGCTGTGGGATGGCCCTCGCCGGCCGGCGACTGGTCGACGGACGAGGGGCACAACGCGTGGTGACCTTGATGCGCGCCTGGGATGACTTGCTGCCCGAGCAGACGACAATCCGCCCGGCAGTGCGTGAGGACTCGCGCCCCCTTTGGCGCCTGGTCAACCAACCCAGCGTGCGCCGCAGCTCGCTCCGCAGCGGCACGATCCCCCTGGAAGAACACGAAGCCTGGTTCACGGCTCGTTTGAACGGCCTCGACGCGCGAATCTGGGTCCTGGAGTTGGAGGGCCTCCTGCTCGGACAGGTGCGCTATGAACGGACTGAACCCCAGACCGCAGAAATCAGCTACTCCGTGACGACGGCCTTCCGCCGCCGCGGTCTGGGTACGCGATTGATCGCCCAGACTTGGCGGCAGGCCGCGGCCGACTTGGGTGTCCGATGGTTGCGCGCCGTGGTCCGCGTGGAAAATGAGGCCTCAACTCGAACCTTCCGCAAGCTGGGGTTCGACTATGGAGGACGAGAGACCGTCTGCGGCCACCTGTGCCACCTATTCCAACGCGAGGTGCTGCCGTGAATAGCGAGCAACAGCCGGGCGTGCGGCTGGGAAAACGATGGATCGCCCGATGCCAGCGGCCTTACATAGTCGCCGAAATGTCCGCCAATCATCGCGGCGACTATCAGCAGGCTGTACGCATCGTGGAGGCCGCAGCCGAAGCCGGCGCCGACGCCGTCAAACTCCAGACCTACACGCCCGATAGCCTGACCTTGGACAGTCCAACCCCCGGATTCCGTATCCAAGGCACGCTCTGGCATGATCGCACGCTGTACGAGTTGTATCGCGAGGCCCAGACTCCGTGGGATTGGCAGCCCAAGCTGGCCCAGGTGGCGAAGACATGTGGACTGGACTTCTTCTCATCCCCCTTCGACACGGCGGCGGTTGATTTCCTGGAGACTCTGGACGTCCCCGCCTACAAGATCGCCTCGTTTGAACTCGTGGATCTCCCCCTGCTGCGTCGTGTGGCCCAAACCGGCAAGCCCGTGCTGCTTTCCACGGGCATGGGCACACTGGCCGAAATCGACGAGGCCGTGCGTACGGTGCGGGCCCAGGGGAACTCGCAAATCCTGCTCTTGAAATGCACCAGCGCCTATCCGGCCACCGCCGCACAGATGAATCTGCGCACGCTACCCCGGCTGGCTGAGTGTTTTGGACTGCCGGTGGGCTTGTCCGATCATAGCCTGGAGACCTTGGCGCCCGCTCTGGCTGTGGCGTTGGGGGCCTGCTTGATCGAGAAGCACCTGACACTGTCCAGGGCCGCAGGCGGACCCGATTGCGGATTCTCACTCGAGCCACACGAGTTTCGGCAGATGGTCACGGCGGTTCACACGGCACAACAGGCACTAGGACACATCCAATGGGGCCCGACCGAGCTTGAGGATCCGTCCCGACGACTACGTCGCTCGCTCTATGCCGTGCGCGACATTCACAAGGGTCAAGCATTCACGCTGGCGAACGTGCGTTCCATCCGACCTGCCAACGGCCTGCATCCGCGGTACCTGGAGCGACTCTTGGGCCGATCGGCTCAAGTCGACGTTGCCCGCGGTACACCACTGGCTTGGCATCACGTGGGCTGAGGAGAGATCCCGCAGGGATGAACGCGGGGCCCCAATCCAGCCAGGCCATGTGCAAGGACCGTTTCTCCCTTCGCTATCGTGATCGCGTGCGGCCCACAGCCTACAGCTTGATCAGCGAAAGCGAAATCTGAATCAAGCGATCCTCAATCATCATTGCATCTTCGTTGGTGTGGTCGAACGTGGCGCAGAGATAGTCCAAACCACGACAATAGGCGATCTGGTACTTCTGGCCCACGATGACCGAGGGCACCGTGAGATGGCTGAAGGCCCAGGGAGTCCCGGCCAGGCCCTTCTTCAGCCCGCCGGAGATGATGTTCGTGATCTCCCCCACGCCGTCGATGACCTGGGCCGTGAGAACATCAAAATTATCCTGTAGCAGGCCGCCCACCAGCGCCATGGCCGCCCGTTCCGCGAAGTTCACCGTCACGAAGCCGGATACTGCCCCGTGGACGCCGATCAAGCCCGTAACCGTGCCGGGTTCGCGGCTGGGAACAGCCGCCACACCGACACATCGCGCCGAGGCATCACACATGGTCAACGCCTGATCGACCGATTCGACGATCGCATTGAGTTTGACGGGGTCGGCAAGGAACGGGGCCAGAGCGGTCTCGGTCATGGTTCGTTCGTGGTCTGGAGAAGAAGGAAGGCTGCCGCACGGTGCGATCGATTATCCAATTGTGGGTCACAAATCGCACCAGCACCCCCGAATCACGGCCATCCGCAAAGGCGAATCGCCGTCAGCTCCATGGATCTCCAATCCCGCCCGCACGTCCGGAAAAACCGCGATATTCGCCCCCCGGCATCGCGGGGGAAGACAGCAAACCATGGGGGCAGACGAGATGGCGTTGCCAACCGAAAACCACCCTCGCGAGGTATCGCCGCTACTTCTCTGCCAGTCCCGGATCGTCTGCCTGATAACGCCGAAGCTTGCGGTCCAGGGTGGAACGTTCGATGCCCAGGATGCTGGCCGCGCGGCTCTTGTTCCCGTGCGTGTAGTTCAGGATCGCCAGGATATGCTGCCGTTCGGCGTCCGCCAGAGAACAGGGCACGAACCCCGGCCCCATCTGCCCCACGTCGGCCGTGTCGCCCGCCGTGCCGATCCGCGACAGCAATAGATCGGAGGCCTCGATTTCCTGACGGTTGCACAAGACCACGGCCCGCTCGACCACATTCTTCAACTCCCGAACGTTGCCGGGCCAACGGTAGTTGACCAACTGTTCCATGGCTTCGGCCGTGAACCCCTGGAACCTCTTGCCCGTCTCCTCGTTGTAGCGTTGCAGAAAGTAATTGGCCAGTTCCGGGATGTCTTCGGCCCGCTTTCGCAGAGGTGGAACGACGATCTCCAGCACGTGCAGTCGGAAGTAAAGATCGCGGCGGAATCGCCCTTCGCGCACATCCTTTTCCAGGTCCCGGTTGGTGGCGGCGATCACGCGCACGTCGGCCGTGATCGGTTTGCTGCCGCCGACCCGCTCAAAGGGATGCCCCTCCAATACCCGAAGAAATTTGGCCTGGATGCCCGGGCTCATCTCGCCGATCTCGTCGAGCATGAGGGTGCCCTTGTGCGCGGCTTCGAACTTGCCGATCTTCCGCTCCGTGGCCCCCGTGAATGCGCCTCGCTCGTGCCCGAACAACTCGCTCGCCAGCAATTCCTCGGACAGGGCCGCGCAGTTCAGGCACACGAAGACATTCTTGCTCCGCGCGCTGGAGTAGTGGATCGCCCGCGCAACGAGTTCCTTGCCGGCTCCGCTCTCGCCGCGTATCAGCACTGTCGCCCGGCTGGCAGCGGCCAACGCAATCTCCTCGGCAATCTTCTTGATCAGCGGACTTTGCCCCACGATGCCGCTCTGCACACCCAGACGTTGCCGAAGCTGTACGATCTCAGTCCGGACCTGCGTGAGATTTTCGGCCAGTTCCTGACGACGATTCATATTCACCAGGGCCACGGCCAATGTATCGGCCACAGCCAATGTGAATTCCAGATCTTCGGGATCTGGCACCCGATCCTCACGCGTGGAATACAGATGCACCACGCCCAACACGGCCGGGCCACGGCGAATCGGGGCGCAAATCACGCTCGTAGCGTGAAATTCCCCCTTGCTGTCGCGGCTGCTGAGGTTCGTGTCGCCCATCACGTTGCGAGCCAAGACCGCCTCGCCTTCGCGCATCACCGTCGAGGCGAGGAAGTTCGAGATGCGATGATAGCGCATGCCATCCGCAGCCCGCGAGGCCACCAACTGCAAATCCTCTCCTTTCGGCTCTCCCGGATGTTCCCGGGGCAGCAACAACACGGCCCCGGCGTCGACTTGGGTGCCCTCAAACAGTCCGGCCAGAGCCAGGTCGGCCAGTGAAGTTACGTCAACTGCCTTGGCCAACTCAAAGGCCAGTCGACAGAGTTTGGTCGCCGCGCGTCCTACGCGCGAGGCCTCTTCTTGTTGCCCCGGTTCCAGGAATCGCGTCTGCCCTCGGCGATGCGTGATCGTGGCCGGTTCGCCCGGCTCCATAATCGCCGATTCGGATAGCGCGTCCGCCGGCGTCGCATCCGCGGCCACCGCGGGAAACGGAAGACGATGCGTTGCCGTGCTCGCCTCGCCAAAGGCCTCCGTCAAGTTGTGTACAAACACCAACTGCGAGTGGCCTATGCGAATCACCTCGCCGGGATGCAACGCGTGAGGCTCGTGTACCAGTTCCTCGCCCACCAATGTGCCATTCCGACTGTCAAGGTCGCGGAGCATCCACTGGCCGTCGACATCGAAGACCTCGGCATGGGTCCGGCTGCAGCGCTCATCCTTCAACACCACTTGATTGGATGGCGCGCGGCCGATCGTGATCGCCTGTCCGGGAATCAAGCGAAACACGTCGCTCCACTTGGTACCCTCGCGAATGACCAGGTAGGCAAGCTCAGACACGGCTGTCCCCTCGACGCAGACCTGATGCTGGCGGCAGTTGGCCGCGGCCGCCTTCAACCGCCACAGGAGCCCGACGCCCAGCCAGCCCCTTCCCGACACGACAAGTCTTCTGCGATGGCGGCTGGCATTAGCTTATTCGTTCTCCCCTCCTCCCGACAAGGGATCGAATCCGGGGAATGCGAGACGCCGCACGAGTATGGGAGGTTTACGGCTGCTCCCTGCGGACGGCAGCACGTGAGATTCAACCTCCTCGGGATCCTCTTACGCCGGACCTAATGACCACTATTGCCCGACTTTGGTCCGCGCCGCCGGTGCCCCTTGTCTCTCGTCCCACACTCAATCGTCCTCGACCGTTCCCGAAGACACCCCGCTATTCATGGGGGGCAATCGCATGAACTGCCCCCTCGATTCAGTCGGACCGTGCCTGAATCGAACACTTTCTTGTTGCGAAACCTGTGCCTGGTACTTAATCTAAGTAGTGCGGCCTCTGCACGGCGTCAGAGTGCGCGTTCGTCCCTTCTCGTGGATTTCTCTCCGACGAGTTCCGTCTTTCGCTCGATTCAGTGAAGGTTACCTATGGCAAACCGGTCAACTGGACTTCGTATCACAACAAGCCATGATCGTCGCGCGACCTGCATTGCCCTTCTGGCAATGGCACTCACGATCCTGCTTCTGAATGCCCCCAGCCCCGTTCAGGCCCAGAACCGAACCAGTGCCGTGGGTGGTGTGTTGATTTCGAGTGACGGGATGTTGAGCCCGGCCGGGTTTGATGTGACCGGAGAACTGCGCGCCTTGCGCAGCCAGAGCCTGCAACCAATCCCCGGCGAATTGGGCCAGAAGACGGCCCTCCGCAAGGTCTCGCTGCGCGGACTGGAAGAGGCCATCGTGCGGCAGATCGAGACCGGCCAGCCACTGCCGGACGTCATGAAGTATTTGGCCGGCTTGCAGCAGATCCAATACGTTTTCGTATACCCGGAAACGCAGGACATCGTCCTGGCCGGCTTTGGCGAAGGCTGGAAAGTAGACCAGCGCGGAAACCTGGTGGGAGCGAGCAGCGGCCGGCCGGTGCTGTTGCTGGACGACCTGCTGGTCGCCCTGCGCACGGCCCGCCAGGCAGCCCAAGGGGGCATCAGTTGCTCCATCGACCCGACCGCCGAAGGCTTAGTCCGCCTCCGCAACTACGTCTCCACCCTCAAGGCCGGCGGAAACATCCAAGCGGCCGTGGCGGGTATCGAGTCCACCTTGGGACCGCAGAAGATCTCCGTCACCGGCGTGCCGGCCACGACCCATTTCGCGCGGGTCTTGGTCGCCGCTGACTACCGCATGAAACGCCTGGCCATGGATTTCGAGCCCTCCCCGATTCGCGGGCTCCCCAGCTACTTGAGTATGATTCCGGCCACCGGATCGGGCATGAACAGTGTCTTGCCCCGCTGGTGGCTGACGGCCGATTATCAACCCATGCTCCGTGACGTCGAAGGGCTGGCGTGGGAACTGCAAGCCACGCGCGTCAAGGCCATGACTGAGGAGGATCTGCTGACCACCGACGGTACGCGTCAGCACACGGGCAAGGCCAGCCCCGCGGCCCAGCGTTGGGCCGACACGATGACGGCCCGCTACGAGGAGTTAGCCCTGGCCGATCCGATCTTCGGGCAGTTGCGAAACTGCATGGATTTGGCCGTGGTGGGGGCCTTGCTGGTCAAGGAAGATCTGACCAAGAAGGCCGGCTACAACATGCCGGTACTCCTGGATGCCAAACGCGTGGAATTGGACCAGTTTCCCGTCCCGCAACAAGTCAGCACCAAAGCCAGCCTGATCGAGAAACGCAGCAAGTGGATCATCAGTGCTTCAGGCGGGGTGCAGGTCAACAGTTGGGCCGGCCTTCAGAAGAGCCAAACCAGCGACGCTCCTGCCGCTGTCCGTACCAAGTCCGCCCCCACGAGCGGCACCTGGTGGTGGAACTGATCCCGGCAGGCAAGTTGCTCCTTCGGCCCGCAGTGACGCTCGGCTCCCACGCAGACCGCAAGTCCTCGATCGCGCGTTCCGGCAGCGGCGACTCCAAAACGTGGCCCCGCAGAAGGGCCACACATTCAGCGGCTTGTCCTGCCCGAAGGTCGGGTGATTTGCGAGACATAGCGAAAGTCTTTGGCTTGCAAAGCCTTTGCGTGCCAATTACCCTGGGAAGGTGTGACTGTTGCCCTCGGTATTGGCTGCCGAGGTCACAGGCACCATTCTCATCCGGAACAGTAGCGGCCCGGTCGCATAGCCTGCCCCGGTGTTTACGTCGGCAGGTCGCGCCACCCCCTTCAGGAGAATCTGGCATGACGATTCGCCTCACGCATCTGCGGGCGGCGTTGGTTGGTCTATTCGCAATCGTTTCGTGGTTGGCCAGCATATCCCTCGTCCTCGCCCAAAACACCACCAGCGCCGTGGGTGGTGTGTTGATTTCCAGTGACGGAAAGTTGAGCCCGGCCGGGCTTGATGGGACCGGAGAACTGCGCGCCTTGCGCAGCCAGAGCCTGCAACCAATCCCCGGCGAATTGGGCCAGAAGACGGCCCTCCGCAAGGTCTCGCTGCGCGGACTGGAAGAGGCCATCGTGCGGCAGATCGAGACCGGCCAGCCACTGCCGGACGTCATGAAGTATTTGGCCGGCTTGCAGCAGATCCAATACGTTTTCGTATACCCGGAAACGCAGGACATCGTCCTGGCCGGCTTTGGCGAAGGCTGGAAAGTAGACCAGCGCGGAAACCTGGTGGGAGCGAGCAGCGGCCGGCCGGTGCTGTTGCTGGACGACCTGCTGGTCGCCCTGCGCACGGCCCGCCAGGCAGCCCAAGGGGGCATCAGTTGCTCCATCGACCCGACCGCCGAAGGCTTAGTCCGCCTCCGCAACTACGTCTCCACCCTCAAGGCCGGCGGAAACATCCAAGCGGCCGTGGCGGGTATCGAGTCCACCTTGGGACCGCAGAAGATCTCCGTCACCGGCGTGCCGGCCACGACCCATTTCGCGCGGGTCTTGGTCGCCGCTGACTACCGCATGAAACGCCTGGCCATGGATTTCGAGCCCTCCCCGATTCGCGGGCTCCCCAGCTACTTGAGTATGATTCCGGCCACCGGATCGGGCATGAACAGTGTCTTGCCCCGCTGGTGGCTGACGGCCGATTATCAACCCATGCTCCGTGACGTCGAAGGGCTGGCGTGGGAACTGCAAGCCACGCGCGTCAAGGCCATGACTGAGGAGGATCTGCTGACCACCGACGGTACGCGTCAGCACACGGGCAAGGCCAGCCCCGCGGCCCAGCGTTGGGCCGACACGATGACGGCCCGCTACGAGGAGTTAGCCCTGGCCGATCCGATCTTCGGGCAGTTGCGAAACTGCATGGATTTGGCCGTGGTGGGGGCCTTGCTGGTCAAGGAAGATCTGACCAAGAAGGCCGGCTACAACATGCCGGTACTCCTGGATGCCAAACGCGTGGAATTGGACCAGTTTCCCGTCCCGCAACAAGTCAGCACCAAAGCCAGCCTGATCGAGAAACGCAGCAAGTGGATCATCAGTGCTTCAGGCGGGGTGCAGGTCAACAGTTGGGCCGGCCTTCAGAAGAGCCAAACCAGCGACGCTCCTGCCGCTGTCCGTACCAAGTCCGCCCCCACGAGCGGCACCTGGTGGTGGAACTGATGCCCACACAACCCAAAACGAGATAATCTCCACTGACGGATTGGTAGCAACGGCCGGGCGGCCCCCCAAACGCCGCCTGGCCGTTTTTCTCTGCAGACACCGACCCCTCAGAAGATCCCCAGTTCATCACGCGCTTCTTCGGTCATGCGGTCCGGGGTCCACGGCGGGCTCATCACCATCTCGACTTCCGCATCCTCGACCCCTTCCAGATCCAAGATCGCGTCGCGAGCCTCCTGGATCAACTGCGGTCCGGCCGGACAAGCCGGCGAGGTCATCGTCATCTTGACCTGGACGCGCGCTTTGCCTGGCTCCGTTTCTGTGACCTGGACCTCGTAAATCAGTCCCAGGTCAACGATACTCACAAGCAGTTCAGGGTCCTGAACCTGCTTCAAGGCGGCATAGATCGCCTGTTCAGACATCATAATAGTGTTGCTGGAAGATGCGAGGTTTAAGGCTGCACACGAGACTTCACAGTCTTGTGGATCATAACGCTACTCACCCAGGCGTACAAAGACATCACCGCCTTCTACCTTGACTTCATAGGCGGATGTAGGCTGTGTGGCCGGCATCGACATCACTCGTCCGTCTCGAATGTCGAACTTGGCCCCGTGACGCGGACAAGCAATGCAATAGCCGTCTAACGGTCCGTCACCGAGCGGGCCATCGTCATGCGTGCAACGATCGCTCAGCGCGTAGAACTTCCCCCCGACATGGCAGAGCAGAACGAACTGTTCATCGATCTCAAACACGGCCTTGCCCGGGTCTGGGAGATCACTCGTCGTGCAGATGCGAACGAACTGCGCCATTGCTGGGGTCCTGGTTTGCTGACGTGACCACGGAGACCGAGGAAGACGGCTTTCCCAGCTCCGAATAGGTCGCAGGCTTCCGGCGATCAACAACGCTGCCAATCGCCAACGGTCAACTGGGTTGATACTCGCGCACGCGGCGGCCAATGGCCTCGGCCAACGCTTCTTGTACACTGGGGATCGTAATGCGGTCGAAGACCTGCTGAAAGAAACCGGCAACAATCATCCGCGTGGCTTCCTTGCGGCTCAGACCGCGGGTCTGAGCATAGAACAACAATTCGTCGTCAACCCGGCCGATCGTGGCCCCGTGCGAGCAGCGTACATCGTCTGCCTGAATCTCCAAGCCGGGAATCGAGTCGGCGCGAGCGGCCTCGGAAAGAATCAAATTGTCGTCACGTTGATAAGCATCGGTCTTCTGGGCACCGGGCGCAACGTGAATCATGCCGCGCCACACAATCCGCGACTTGTCCTGCAAAGCGCCTTTGTACAGTAGATCGCTGTGGCAATGGGCCGCGTTGTGGTCCTGCCGTGTGTGGTAGGCCAGGTGCTGCCGCCCCTCCGTGAACATCACGCCGTTGACCTGGGCCGCGGCGCCCGGTTCGTCCAGCCGGACCTGTTGGTTCACCTTCGCCAGACGCGCCCCCAAGGCCCCGATCGTCCACTGCAGCGATGCATCGCCACCCAAACGGGCCTCTTGCCGGGCAAAATGCCACACCCCCCTGCCCCAATTCTGCAGATGGACATACCGCAGTCGCGATCCGCGCCCCAAGCACAGTTCCACCGCCCCGCAATGCAAACCATCCGCCGTCGAATCGAGGCTGGCAGTCTCCGCCAACAACGTGGCCTCGGCGCCGTCTTCCAGAACCACCAGCGTATGGCTCAGATCAACCCCGCCTGGCCCCAAGGCCGCAAACATGTGTAGCGGCTGATCGACGACGACACCTCGCGGCACATAGAGCAGCGTTCCGCCCGAGCG
This sequence comes from uncultured Planctomycetales bacterium, assembly GCA_937889015.1. GTDB lineage: Bacteria > Planctomycetota > Planctomycetia > Pirellulales > Thermoguttaceae > CALARR01. The sequence goes on from CALARR010000362.1 coordinate 58,590, forward strand.
AAAGGCCTCGCGCGCAGCGTCGAACCTGTCAGCCTGCCATTCGACCGTCCGGTCGAGATGCTTCTGGATCAACTCGCTGTGATCCACGCTGGCCTGCTCCAGATCGCCAAACACCACACCTTGCGAAATCCACCGTCGATCGAGGTGGGCCTCAAGCGTGCGGCTGTTGGCGGTCGTGTGTTGGCCCCCCAATTCCACGCCTTCGCGAAGCAGCGCCGGCGGCAATTCCGCTCCGCCCCACGGCTCGGGCGGGCCGAAACGCTCCCACGCAAAGGCCCGTAGGTCGGTCCGTTTCCACTCCTCATCCGTCCGATCCGGCATCGGCAGTTCGGCGAACCTCTGCCATGCCTGGCGGCGGCGATCCGTCGACCATTCCGGCTCTCGAAGGCCCCCTAGGAACTGCTCAAATGCCTGACTGCTGAATCCGGCGGCAACGGCGACACTCATTATCCGACCGTCCCTTCCATCTGCAACTCAATCAAACGATTCATCTCAATGGCGTATTCCATCGGCAGTTCCTTGACCAGCGGCTCGATGAATCCGCTCACGATCATCGTGCTGGCCTCGGCCTCACTGAGCCCACGGCTCATGAGATAGAAGAGTTGTTCTTCGCCGATGCGCGACACGCTAGCTTCGTGGCCGATCGACACGTCTTGTTCTTCGACCTCGATGTACGGATAGGTGTCGCTGCGGCTTTGCGGGTCCAGGATCAGCGCGTCGCAGACCACGTTGGACTTGACATGGTGGCAGCCCTTCTCGACCTTCACCAGTCCGCGATAACTGGCCCGCCCCCCGGCCTTGGAAATCGACTTGGAAACAATCCGGCTGGAAGTGTGCGGAGCACAGTGAACCACCTTGGCCCCCGCGTCTTGGTGCTGCCCCACCGACGCAAAGGCGACCGAGAGGATCTCCCCTCGAGCGCCCGGTTCGAGCATGTACACAGCCGGATACTTCATGGTTAGCCGGCTGCCGAGATTGCCGTCAACCCATTCGACCAGGGCATCGGCATAGGCTACGGCCCGTTTGGTCACCAGATTGTAGATGTTGTTGGCCCAGTTCTGGATCGTGGTGTAGCGGACTCGCGCCCCCCGCTTGGCCACCACCTCGACCACGGCCGAGTGCAGGCTTTCGGTGCTGTACATGGGAGCCGTGCAGCCTTCCACATAGTGGGCATAGGCCCCTTCGTCCACGATGATCAGCGTTCGCTCGAACTGGCCCATGTTCGCGGCATTGATGCGGAAGTAGGCCTGCAACGGGAACTCGATCTTGACGCCCGGCGGAACGTAGATGAACGATCCACCGGACCAAACCGCCGAGTTCAGAGCGGCAAACTTGTTGTCGTTGGGCGGAATGATCGTGCTGAAATACTCTCGCACCAGGTCCGGATAGAGGCGCACCGCCGAATCCATGTCGGTGAAGATCACTCCCTGCTTGCTCAACTCTTCACGCAGCGAACCGTAGACGACTTCGCTCTCGTACTGCGCCTTCACGCCCGCCAGAAACTTCTTCTCCGCCTCCGGGATACCCAACCGATCGAACGTCTGCTTGATGTCCGCCGGCACCTCCTCCCACGTGCGCCCCTGGCCTTCGGTCGGCTTCAGATAGTAGTAGATGTCCTGGAAATTGACCGCAATCTTGCCGCCCCATTGCGGCATCGGCTTAGACTGGAAAATCTCCAGGCTCTTCAGCCGGAAATCGCCCATCCAGTCCGGCTCGCCCTTCATGTGCGAGATCTCTTCGACGATCTGCCGGTCGAGCCCTTTACGGCTGCGGAAGACGTAGTGGTCTTCATTCCGGAAGTCGTACTTGTTGATCTCGCCGATCGGATCGGCAACACGTATCTTCAAGTCAGTGGCCATCGGTCGGGTGTCTGTCTTTCTCGAAAATGGCGAATCATACCGTCGCTGCAAAGCACCGCTCGCAGTTCACTCTCCCTGGACTGCGACGAACTTTCCGTTGTCCCTATCTCGGGTCCCGGTTTCCACATTCATCGCCGCCTCATCCTGGGCCGCATCGGGATACGAAGCCCGGATCGCATCGTAACCTTCGTTGTGCAAACGCACAGCCAATTCCGGACCACCGGTCTGGACAATCCGGCCCCCCAAAATCACATGCGTGAAATCAGGCGTGTTGTTCTCCAACAGCTTGTCATGGTGGGTGATGATCAGCAGCCCCATCTCGCGATGTCCGATATTGGCGATACTCAGGCTCGCCAACCGCACCGCGTCCACGTCCAAACCACTGTCGGTCTCGTCGAGGATCGCGAACTTCGGCCGCAGCATTGCCATCTGAAGGATCTCAGCGCGCTTCATCTCCCCACCCGAAAAACCGTCATTCACATAACGTCGCGCAAACTCCGGATCCATCTTCAAGTCTTCCATCTTCCCGCGCAACTCCTTGCGGAACTCACGCATCGGGAGCAACTCCTCACCTTCCTTGCGATCCGGCCGCCGCACATTGGTCGCCGCGTGGCGCATGAAGTCGGCCATCTTCACGCCAGGGATCGACACCGGTCTCTGAAAGGCCATGAACAGGCCCGCCCGCGCTCGCAGGTGCGGTTCCAATTCCAGAAGGCTCACGCCGTTCAGATCGATCCGACCTTGCGTGACTTGGTAATTGGGATGCCCCATGATCGCCAGACCGAGCGTGCTCTTGCCCGACCCGTTCGGCCCCATGAGAGCATGTATCTCCCCTCGGCGGATTTGCAGATCCACCCCGCGCAGAATTGCCTTACCGCCCACGGTTACATGCAGATCGGAGATCGTCAGAACGTCGGTCATGGCGGATGTCCGGTGTTAGGAGTCGGCCCCCAAATGGTTCGCCGACTCGATTCTCCCCGGCCGCGCAGACTGACAGTGGGCGGTGCAGGGATGGTTCTAAGTTTTGATCTTCTGGTGGTCGAACACGGGCACAACGTCTTCGACCTTCACAAATCCCGTCTGTCCAGGCATAGGCAGTTCGTCAGGCATTTTGGTCCCAACGCGCCCCACTCCGGACGATCCAGGCTCCTTGCCAATCCGATGGCCACGGATCTTCTCCTGCAGACGCATCAGTCCCTCGAGAAGCGCCTCAGGCCGAGGCGGACAACCGGGGACGTACACGTCCACAGGAATCACCATGTCCACCCCTTTCACCACATGATATCCATACTGAAAATAGGGCCCTCCACCCACCGTGCAGGCCCCCATCGCGATGACATACTTCGGCTCGCCCATCATCTCATACAGGCGTCGCACGCGGCTCGCCATCTTCATCGTGACCGTGCCGGCCACAATCATCAGGTCAGCCTGACGCGGAGTTCCACGAAAGGCGCCGGCGCCAAAACGGTCCATGTCGAAACGCGGCGCCCCAGCCGCCATCATCTCGATCGCGCAGCACGCCAGACCAAACGTCACCGGCCAAAGGCTTCCTTGTCGCGCCCAATTGAGCACCTCTTCCAACGTCGTCAACACGACGCCATCCTCAAACCGCGCTTCAATCCACGGTCGACCGATAGTGCCTTCTGCCTGCACAACAACTCTCCTTCCAACGAGGGACTCGGCCAATTTCGGTTGCCCACACTGGCTCCCGAGGCTGGGACCGCGCTCGCTCGGTCACCCGCCCCGCAACCCCCCAAGGTCACAGTGACCTCCGGGCGACCGGTCCAAGCGGTACGCGGCGATCGAGCGGCAACTCAATCCAGCCAACGACTCTGATGTCCACTGAGTATAACCCCCCGTCACTTGGCTTGAAACTGGCACTCACAGTCGCCATCCAGCCGGCAGCGTTTCAACTCCACCGGCTGCCCCAGCAACTCGGAAAATAATAGCGATTCCATAGCACATACGGCCCGGTCGTTGTCCGCTAATTTGGGGTACGGACACGCTTGGGCCGTAAGCGTCGGACCCAACCCCATCCCACTCTGGACCGAAAACGGCACACGCCGCTCCGCGAGCAACTCACTCAACGAACGCATACGGTCTTCAAGCGTGTTGCCTTGCACCTGGCTCGCATATCTGCGAGCCAAGGCCTTCGCCACGCGACGCAACAACTCTCGACGCAGATCAGGATTGACGACCGAATTGATCTCCCGCCAAAGCGTCATCGCCAGGTCCGGGAAATTCGAACCCGTCATCTCCAGGCCACGGTCGGTCAGACGGTAACGATGCCGCGGCCGCCCCCGACCCATACGGATAGACTCACGATCAATCAGCCCCCTCGCCATCATCCGCGCCAGGCGTTGACGAACCGCGGTCGCAGTCACCTCAATGGCTTCCGCCATCTCGACCACGTCCAACGGTCCTGCAACTCGAAGCATCTCCAGCAAGTCCGCATCGGAGTTTACGGTTGCGTTACTCATCGTCTCACTCCCCCGCAGTCTGCGGGCCAAAGGATCTTCGGGATCCGTCAACGAAATAGTAGCAGGCACGGTTTTTTTGGCAATTGCAACTATCAAAATACACTTAAATACCCACACCCAACGCCGTAACATATTCCCACACAAAGCCTTATATCTCATCCAAAGGACGGCACAAGATGCACTCGAACGACGGTCCGTGCTGGACAGGCCCCAAGACCCCAAGAAGCCCACGCGGCGAGACGCCGCACCCACAGATGGCCACAGCTCCGCCCTCACGGCGGCTACGTAAGCGGAAAGTGCTTCTCCAGCACCGTCCGGAACTGGGCCGGGCCTGCGGCCTGGGCCACGTGGGCCCTGAACTGCCGGGCCCCACGGTGGCCGACCGCGTAACAGCAGGCATAACGACGCATGAGAATCGTCCCCCGCTCTGGGCCGAACCGCTCCACGATCAGTCGATAGTGCTCCAGAAGGAGATCACGTTGCTGGCCAAGGTCCGGGTCTGGAAGAACCGACTCCCCGCGCAATGCGGCCCGCACCTGCGAGAACAACCAGGGTCGAGACAGAGCGCCGCGACCGATCATCACGCCATCCACCGGATAGGTGCGAAAGGCTCGCAGCACGGATTGCGGACTCGTCAGGTCTCCGTTGCCAATCAACGGGATCCGCTGCAGATGTGGCTTGATCCGGGCAATTTGCTCCCAGTTCGCCTGCCCGCGGTACATATCCTGAGCCGTACGACCGTGTACCGTCAGGGCCGCTCCACCAGCCCCTTCGACCGCTTGGGCAACGTCGACGGCGGTGATAGTATCCCGGGTGCAACCCAAGCGGATCTTGGCCGTCACCGGGACGGGTTGGCAGGCAGCGGCCACGCGTTGGATGATCGCTCCGATCCGATCTGGATCACGCAGCAGATAGGAACCGCTCTGCGCGTGCTCGCTGATGTCCTTGACTGGACAGCCGAAGTTGATGTCGACCAGACTGACGCGAAATTCATGCGCCAGGCGGAACCCGACCTCCGCCAAGATCCCCGGATCGTTGTCCCAGATCTGTACAGCCAAGGGCCGAGGTTCCTCGGCCACGCCCCATAGCCGGTCGGGAAAACCCTGATCGCGCGCTTCGAGTCGCACGAAGCCTCTCGCGCTGATCATCTCCGTGGCCTGCAACCCCGCCCCACCAAAGCTCCGCACGATCTGCCGAAACGCGTAGTTGGTGAAACCCGCCATGGGAGCTTGAAGCACTGGCGGGTCAACGAGCAACGGCCCAATCCGCAAAGGTGCCCCTGACAAGGGCGGCTCGCGCGAGACGGTGTCGTCACTGAACATGGCCATCCACATCAGCGCCCGACTGGGACTGGCGAAGCCACGCCCGAACAGTGGCCAAGTTGGTACGCCATCAGTGGACTCAGGAAGGCCCGGGTCAGTTCACCCTGTAGGGCGACTGCCGACAAGGCCGCAGGCACACTTCCTTGGCCCTTCTCCACGGCCAAGAACTGGGCGGCACGGGCCGCGTCGGACTGGGCCACCGCCGTTGCATGCTCCTCCAGACTCTTCCCCAGCAAGGCCAATTCGGCTGCTCGCCGAAGTGCCCCGCGCGAAACGATCTCCGATGACGCCCGGGCGGTGGCAGATGGCTCGTATTGTGGAAATGCGTTGGGCACTGGCCAGGGCTCCGACCTTGTCCGGCCCAGACGCTCTGCCAGCTCGGATAGCGATTCCAACAACACCGTGTGAGCATCCAGCAGTGATGCCTCGGCGGCCAGGGTCATAGCGTGAAGCGAGGCGTCCGCAGCCTGGCTCTTCTTGACGAGCAGGCTTGCCAAAGCCTGCAGTTGTACCAACTGCTCGCGCCACGCCTGGTATTCGGCCATCCGTTGGCGTGCCGTCCAGTAGTTGCTGCAAATCGACGTACGCTGGTCAGCCGAACGCTCACGCAAACAGTCTTCCAAGGCAATCGGCTTGCCAAGATTCGAAGGCAGCCCTCGCTCGCCGCAGAGTGCGACAATCAACTGGGATACCTGAATCTGCGGACTCGCCTCGCGGAGGCCAGGATAGGTAATCCACGATGCTGGCTTGCTGCCCGACTGGTCCGGAACCGCCAGACGCTGCGCCACGCGAACCGACGGACCTTCGTCTATGGATTGCGCCGATCCCGAGGGCGGCAGACGGGTCTGCGATCCGGATGGCGCCACTTCGATCACCGGAACCTCTTTCCGGCCATCCCCGCTCGGCGCAACCTGATCAGCGCCTGGGTAGCTGGCTGCGGGCACCACAAACGGATCGGAAACTGCCGGCCCCGGCAACCTCTGGTTGGACCAAGGGCCCAGTGGCGCAGGCAACAGGCCGTTTGGCACTGCCGTCCCTGCTCCCTGCGACGGAATCGGCCTAATCGGACTCTGCAGCGTCCCGTTGCTTCGCAACTGCGGTACGGGTGGGGTGATGAACTTGGGCACGTTACTCGGCTCGGACGAAGTCGGTACAGCGCCCGAACGTTGTGTCGCGGCATTTCGGCTCTTCTCAACAACAGGTGCCCCTGGCGAAGTGCCGGCCGCCGGTTGCCGCCCGCGCGCCGTCGGAACCGAACCACCGCCAACCGTTCCGGCCCCAGGTGTAGGGATCGGGCTGGGGGGACTGACCATGACGCCTGAGGCCGAACTGGGTGCAGGGACCACCATCGGCGATGCACTGGCGGCTGCTCGACCTCGGTTGTACGGTGAAACGGCGGGCGTCGGACGCCCCGCGGCGGCAGGTAAACGTGGCGCCACCAATGCCGCCCCCGTCGCACTCTCGGGCACGACGGCTTCGTTCGTCTCTCGCGCCACACTGATGAGCATGCTCGCCAGCGAGGGTCCGCTCGGATACGGACTGATAGCCAACACGGCGTACTCGGCAATGTCGTCGTTGTAGCGGCAAACTGCCGCTACAAAGGCCTCGAGCTGGCGGCGCAATTCACCCAGACAGGTCAAAACGTGCTTCAAGTCCGCCTTGCCCGCCGCATACTCGCGTTGGCTGCCGGCAACGGCCTCTTGCGCGGCCTCCACCGCCGACTTGTGAATCTCGATCGCCTTCTGCTGCAGGGGGAGCGTCTGATCGATCAAGCGCGCTTGGGCCGGAGCCGGACGCGACGCAAACATCTCCTGAAAACTCGTACGATAGACGCCGACATGGGGGACATCGGCAGGCAACGGCAAGGGCGACTCTGGTGGCCAATTCAATAGTGCAGCCAGATCGTGCTGGGCCTGCAGAACAGCCAACTCCGCTTCACGCAGGGACGCCTTGGCAGCCGCCTGCACGGTATCCAAGAGCAACTGTTCCTCGGGACGGGCCTTGAGCTGCCCCACGTCATCCAAGAAATCCGCTCCGAAATGCTGGCGGCACAACGCCTGGACAAGACGCCAATAAAGGTGCGCCGCCTCGCCCTGATGACGCCGCTCCGCTAGCGGTGCCAGAGCCGCAGCAAGACCCAGCGGACGCCCGGTGACCGTCTCTCTCGGCCGTGCAGCCAAGGCGCTGGCCATCAGCTCAGCCGCAGTCAACCCCACGGGAGTCAACGGCGCAGCGCGAGTCTCAGTCGCTGAGGACGACCGGGTGACCGAAGGTGCTGCTGCCTCTCTTGGCGGTGCAGGCACCACCGGCTGGCCTGCAGCCTCAGCGGACAAAGCGCCCCCAACAACGGCGCGCGGCGGGGGGTCGGTCAACTTCGAGCCGTCATTGGGCGCAACGAGGATTTGCCCCCACGACAGTACCGTGAGCCAGCAGAGGGTTGTATGCATGGCCATAGCCTGACATGCTTGACCCGCTACGTCAACCTGAAGTCCGGCTCAACTGTGCAACACCGGGTGCTCGTCGACTTCGTCACGATCCAACGGATGCCACAACGGCAGACCATCGCGGATACGCCGCGCCAGGACGGCCAGTTTCTCCTTGGTGCCCGGCATCGCGTCGGTCGCAGGATAACGCGCCGCCTCGACCTCGGGCGGCTCAAAGTCCCACAACCCCAACTGGATCGCATCCAGAATGGACTTCGGCACGACAATGCTCCTTGTGAAGTCCCAATCAGCCCAGCCTTCAGAACTGAAGGCGCAGAAGGCTTCCCTCTTGACAGCCAGCCCCCCCGATACCGGACGCTACGACCCCATTACCTAGAGAGATGCTGCAGCGGTGTCCAGGGCCGCCCGGTTCTAGCTTTGCTCGCACTGAGTATCCCCGGTTTTGTGGAAATGTCAAGCATTCTCCTGAAGGTCACGTCAAGACCAGCGGTCTCGCCTCGACACCCAGAACGACTCCCGAATCCCCCCGGTGACGCGAATTGTCGCCGATGCGGCGTAACCATCACAAGACACACCGGTCAGCATGCGATCGGCACACAACCTCCTCAGATCCGCTCCGTACATCGCGGACCACACCTGCGTTGCCTGACGGGGCTTGATTTTCGTTCCGCAATCGGTTTCTCTTTATAGGTTTGCGTTGCCCGTCTCGCAAGCTTCGCGAACTGGTCACCTCCCACAAAACCCACCCCGTCAGGGATACACATGGAGAAACAACACCCGTCGGGCGGATCGAACCGCCCGCTGTTGCTCGCCCTCTGCTTGACCCTTGCTGCCTACGGCGGTGCATCTGTTTTGGGTGTCCCACAGCACGGCACGGAGTTGGTCGTTCAAGGTCTGGCACAGGCGGCGCCCGACCACAATTCGCAGGCCACGTCCGGTCATGGGCACAGCGACCCCCCCCCCCTGAAGCCTCCGGTGCCCACGCCACACCACCACCGTTGTGGATGGTTGGGCCGTTTGCCCTGCTGCTGGCAGGAATCGCTGTGCTGCCGCTGGTGCCGGGCATCGCGGAATGGTGGGACAGCAACTTCAACCGCTTTCTGGTGGCCAGTGGCCTGGGAATTCTTACGCTGTTGTACTACCTGATTCTGCACGAGCATCCAGTCCACGGACACTTTCCCACCGCCTACCTGGCAGCGTTTAATCCGGAAGGGGCGAACTACGGGGTGACATTGGCCGTGCTGGCCAATGCGATTCTCAACGAGTATATCCCCTTCATCACGCTTCTCTTCACTCTTTACACCATCAGCGGCGGAATCCGCATCGAGGGAGACCTCCGCGCCAAACCTTCCACCAACACCCTGTTCCTGGCCGTGGGTGCGCTCCTCGCCAGTTTCATCGGAACCACGGGAGCAGCCATGCTGCTCATCCGTCCCTTGCTAGAGACCAACCGCGAGCGGCGGCATGTAGTTCACACGGTCGTCTTTTTCATCTTCGTGGTCTGCAACTGCGGCGGATGCCTCTTGCCGTTGGGAGATCCGCCGCTGTTTCTGGGCTATCTGTTAGGAGTGCCTTTCCTGTGGACAGCCCGACTCTGGCCCGAGTGGCTGTTTGTCAATGGTATGTTGTTACTGATCTATTACCTCTGGGACGTGCTCTGGGCCTATCCCCGGGAGCAACCGGCAGATGTGGTGCGCGATGCATCCCAGACCCGCCGCCTGCGATTCCTGGGGCTGTGGCCCAACGCGGTCCTCTTGGTGGGCGTGATCGCATCCGTCGGTCTCCTCGATTCTTCGAAACCTCTGCCCGGCACGACGTGGCACCCCTGGCTCTATCTGCGCGAGGCGGCCCAATTGGGGCTCGTGCTCCTGTCCCTGGTCCTGACCGACGAGCGAATCCGACACTTCAATCGTTTCAATTACCACGCGATCATCGAAGTCGCCGTGCTCTTCCTAGGAATCTTCGTCTGCATGCAAGCGCCTCTGCAAATCCTCAACGTATACGGACCGCAGTTGGGGCTCAACAGCCCACTCGGCTTCTTCTGGGCCACGGGCGGCCTTTCGTCGGTTCTGGACAACGCCCCAACCTATGTCGTGTTCTTTGCCGCCGCCCGTTCTCTCGGGGGAACCGACACAGTGGCCGGCGTGCAAGAGACCCTGCTGGCTGGCGTCAGCTTGGGGGCCGTGTTCCTTGGTTCCATGACCTATATCGGCAACGGCCCAAACTTCATGGTCAAGGCCATTGCCGAGAAGTCTGGCGTGCCAATGCCAAGCTTCTTTGGCTACATGCTCTGCAGTTGCCTGGTTCTGCTGCCGTTGTTCGCCCTCACGTCTTGGCTCTTTCTCTAGACCACCTGCACACTCCCTATTCGATGACTCTCCCGTGACATACCAGAGCATCACCACCGACGCGCAGTTGCAGCAATACGTGCAGGAATTGTCTGCGGCCCGCTCGATCGCCTTGGACACCGAATTCGTGGCCGAGGACACCTTCCGCCCTCAGCTCTGCTTGGTGCAGGTCTGTACCGAACAGGGGGCGGCCCTGATCGATCCATTGGGGATTGAAAACCTGCGCCCCTTCTGGACGCTTCTCACTCAGGCCGGCCACGACACGATAGTGCATGCCGGTCGCGGGGAGGTGGAGTTCTGCTGGCTGGCGGCCGGCGCTCCGCCGGCCAACCTGTTCGATGTGCAACTGGCCGCCGGCTTCACTGGCCTGGAGTATCCAGCCGGCTACTCGAACTTGATCGCTAAACTTCTGGGCCGGCATGCCAAGAAACATGAGACGCGGACGGACTGGCGGCGACGGCCCCTGACTCAACGACAGATCGACTACGCCCTGGACGACGTCCGTCACCTCTTCCCCTTGCGCGATCAACTCCAGTCGCGATTGCAGGCCCTGGGCCGCCAGGATTGGCTGGCCCAGGAAATGTCCGCCTGGCTCACAGAGATCCACCGCGGCCTCACCGAGGAACGCTGGTGGAAAGTCTCGGGCAATGCCAGCCTCGGCGGACGTGGGCAGGCGATTCTGCGCGAGTTGTGGCGTTGGCGTCAGGCCGAGGCCGAACGCCGCAACAAACCCCCGCGCCGCATCCTCCGTGACGATCTGATCGTGGAGATGGCTCGCCGCCAGACGGCCGACCTGAAGCAGGTTCGTGCGGTGCGCGGCATGGAGTGGGGCAATGTACGCCAGCATCTGCCGCAGATCGTGGCCTGTATCGAACGCGGCCTGGCCAGCCCGGAGCCCGACATTCGCACCACCGGATACCGGGACACACCACCCCAGTTGTCGGTCCTGGGCCAACTCCTTTCGTCGGCCTTAGGCAGTATCTGTCGGCAGGCCGAACTGTCTGCGAGCCTCGTGGGCACCGCCAGCGACGTGCGCGAGCTGATCCTCTATGAACTCGATCCCACAACCTGGAACGAACCGCCCTTGCTCGCACAGGGCTGGCGCGCCCACGTGGTGGGAAACCTCTTCGAGGACCTCTTGGCCGGAAGGCTCAGCATCCGTGTCGGCGATCCCCACTCCGAACACCCGCTGGTGATCGACCGCCGCTGAGCCGCAGGCCACAGCTCAGAAGGACTTGCGCCGGTAATAGTGGACCTTCAGCGGGCTCTCCACCGGTTGCGGCACCGAGTAGATCGCCAACATGTCATCCATCCGCATCAAGATCCACGGTTGAGTGTAGGTGGCGCCGTTCTTGGTGAACACCAGGTCGTCGGCGATGTAGGTCGCCGCGTGTACAGCGGCGCCCGCCTCCGTGGCCAAGAACACCAGGTCACCCAATTGCGATGGCTTGAGAATGCTGTAGTACTGCTGCTGCAGGATCTTGGCCGCGTAGTTCATGTCCGAAAAGCGGTCGTCCGGCTCGTCGGAAAAGGTGTTGAAGGCGCTCCAGAAGCAATCGTGCTTGACCCCCTCGCTCTCCTCCGAGGTAAACGGATAGCTGTACAATCGGTGCCGAATGAAACGCGGCAGCAGATGCACGATCTCGATCATGCAGCCCCCTTCCACGCGACAAAGCGAATCCAACAGCGGTCGTAGATCCTTGGCCCGGCCTCCCACGCTCCAATAACTCACCAACTCATCGACATTCGATTCGGGGGTGACTCGCAGCTTGGCCAGCAGCGTGCTCTTGCGCGTAACGGTCTTCACGAACCGTCGCTGTTCGCCCTCGTCTTTGATCTGCCGCAAAGCCGTTTCCATGTCCGCAAAAAGCAACCAAGGCGGCGTGCGGTTGTACAGCAGACTCTTGAACAGCCCTAGCGATGCGTCAGACAAACCGCTTCGTTCCAATCGCTCGGGAAGGAGTTGCTCGCGGTAGCAAAAGGGATCAATGTGCGGACGGTTCTCGACGTACTGCACCAGCGTGCCATAAATCTTGCATCGCGTCCCAGGACTCATCTGCAAGATCACCTTTTCCGGCGGCGTGATCCAACAGCCTCCCAACGCCAACTCGACCTTGGCCTGCCTGACCTCTGCCAGTTGCTCCGCCGTCAGCCCCGACTTCTCCAAGTAATCGAGCGTCTGCTCCTTGCTGAAACCCTTGAAGAACCACCGCACCGGCTTGCTGTCGCGCGGGGGAACAAAGACAAACTCTTCGGGCAACTCAACCGCGATCCGCGTGTACTGCAGTTGTCCCCAGCGTCCTGCCTTTCGCTCGACGATCCGCGGCAGAATGTCATCCGGATCGTCATCGGCGTCTTTACGTACGGAGACAGACTGGACCGATTTCTGTCCGGAGAGAACCCCGACCGGCGCGATCGCCTGCCACAGCGGTTTGCCAGCCACCACCAACAACAACACAACCCACGGCGCAACCAACAAACCACAAAGCAGGATCAGGCTCCTGCGCGTGATGTTCAGATGAACGACCGAGTTGTCTTCCGCAGGCCGAGACTCTATGTCCCGATCCTGCAAACGCGTAGCCATGCCTCTGTCCCGAAAAGACAACCGCGGCAGAACCGTCGCGGCGCGCAGGGATTCCCTCGTTGACCTCTGTAATGCTAATGGCCCCGGCCGACTAACGGAATGCCGGGAAAACCGGGCTCCCGATGGTCGCCCTCGGTTCATTCGCTATGCAGGACCCAATAGATCCGCCCAAACTGCATGCCTCTAGAATAGCTGCAACCGTCCACCACAACAAGTTGTCGCAATCCAAACACAGTTGCCCGCTACCGGCAATACACCCCTTTATAAGCGCCCAGCCACTCCCCAAAAGACTGGCCGTCTGAGGTGGCGAACACGCCCCCAGCGCCGTGGAAAAGATCCCTAGACGATCGTGAAAGCCCACGATCTACGGGCCCCACTGGGGAACCTGAAAACCGGGCACCTTGAATTCCGCCGGGCCCTTGGACATCGTCTGATCCGTGGTGGCCCCAACCCGGACGTTGCCCCCTAGGCCATCGCTGGAGCCATGGCCGACTCCAGCAGCACTTGCCGGAACAACTGCTTGCGGGCCCGTTGGGCTCGGCGTCTCTCTCTTGTCCGGCGAAGAAGAGCCGCGATTCGGCTGGCTGCGAACGGCCGATACGCCGGAATCGCGTATGCGACGGGCGACTTCAGCCGGCGGTTCCGCAAAGTAGGCCTCTGCGGCAACAGATACTTCCCCTAGATTCGGCTGGTTCTGTTCCCCCGGACTGATCAAGGGAATTGAGAGCTTGTCGCCACCGAAACGCGTTCCGTCGAAGATCTTCCCACGGCGGAAAGGCCCCGCCCCAAACACCCAGACGGCCTTGGCCGAACTCTCGCCGGGCACCGTCCCCGATTGCCACACCGGACGCCCTGAGTGACGGTTGTACGCAAACAATCCGATTTTCGCCACTGCCCGCTGGTCCGTCTTCTTGGCCAGGGCCAACTCGGGAACCTGGGCATTTGCTGGCCCGGCAGTGAATAGTCCTGTGGGCACGGTGGTTGCCGGTATGCCCAGCATGACGTCATGGCGATCGGTGCCCAACGCCCCCACCCGAATCTCCAATATGTAGTCCGCATCCTCCAACTCGGACATCAGAATACAGCCGCTGGCCAGGGCATGCTGGCGAATCGAACCAATCAGGTACTCCGCGTCCGTCACTCCTTTGAGATGCGACGTCTCCAAATACACCTGCTTGCCGGCCAAAGCCCGCAGTTCATAGGAACTCACGACGCGATCGATGGCGTCGGAGATCAGGAGTTGCTCGGTGGCCGTGCGAGCCGTGTCGCTCCACTTGGTCGTGCCACAGCCAACCAGCAGCGCCACGAGAATGACCACCAGCAGCAGGCACGTCTGATCTAGCCGCCTCCACCCCATTACAGTCCCTCTATCGATTGCGATTTACCGATCCATGGCGCCCGACTACCCCAATCTCGTCTCTCCAGGCTTTCACGGTACGGGTCGGTCCAAACCATCAGCAAGACAAAAATCAAGCTGCTTCATCCGTGTTGTGGGAAGTCCCTGCCCAGGTCCTCCTGAGAGCAGCGAAGGATCTATTCTTCGCTCCTTAGAAGGACTGAGATCAGGCCTTCTGCCGCAGCAGAGACTCATCCGGTCGGCGGCCCACGGCCGCCTTGAAAGGGGCCGAATTATAGCCGAATCGGGCCGGCTGCGAATGCTGATTTGCGCCAAACGAGTTGCCCGATACGCCACCATTGCCCCGTCGCAGCCAGAAACCCCACCCGCCGCAAACACCCCAGGCTGCCAGCCCGTTGGGATCGAATGATGGGGCAACTGCGCCAAGGGCCTATCCCAGAACCATCGTCGCCGCGCCACCCACCGCGTGGCGGCAGAGAGTTGCCTCGATCATCCGGGGTCCGCCACAAGACGGGACCGAGCTCCTCCGCTCGTGGAGCCCCAGCGGCGAGTCGCGAGTTAACAGCAGTCGTCCCTTTCCTGGGGCTCTTCATGCTGCTCCTGGCAGCGGCCATCCTCGGAAGCCCGCCAACGACTGCAGCGCGGAGACCACCAGCCCCGCCCTCACGTCGTGCTGAGCCACGGTTCAGGGCCCCGCGTTCGGCTGTCGCTTCGAACGCCTGGGATGATCAGCGACGCGTTTCTATCGGCGTCGTGCCCCCCGATGCTGGCGGGACGTAACCCTGATGCAAGTTGCCAGGGGTGGAACCGGTGTTCGGGGCGGGGATCGGCCCATGACGTTCCGCAGTGCGAATCGCCTCCGTTCCGGCCGAGTCTGTATCGGCGATGAAGAAGTGGGTTGTCTCTTCGCTCACCAACCGTGTGCCCAGCGGTCGGCAGTGCAATTCCGTGCGGCAGATGTGACTGCCGGCGGTCTGCGCTCGGGCCACTACTTTCAGACGCATCTCCTTGCCGGCAGGCAACACCGGGATCGTTTGAAACGCCACCTGCCCCAGACTGATGCGATGTGCCCCGCCTTCCACGGAAACCGGCTCGATGCCTTGGGAGAAGTAGACGGCGACGTCGATTTCCGCAGCGCTCTTCGTGCCACGATTGCGGATTCGCAGTTCGTACTGCGCCTCTTCCCCCACGGCCACGGGCCCTATTGGATCCACCAGGTCCATCACCAGATCGGCAATCGCCTCGACTTGCGTAGTCGCTACAGCCGAAGCGTTCAATTCTTCGCCAGACGTGGCATTGAACTCTATCTTGCAGGGCCCCGGCTCACTGAGCATGCACTTGGCATCCAGCAGCCGTTCGGCGGCCGGGTTCAGCATATCTAGCTTCCAGATGACCTGCTTCTTGTCGGCATCCAACTTCCCATCATCGCTGGCCGACAGAAGCTTGGCGCCTGCCGGCAGCAAGGCCGTGATCCTGACATCGTGCGCTGGAGCCGTGCCCGGATTGGTCACACGCAACCGGTAATGCGCCACGGCGTCGACGTATTGGAACTTGGGCGCCGCGGCATCAACTCGAAGATCCGCCCGACGTACCACAACCGGCTCGTTCAATTCGGCCCGCGCGCCGCCATCACACTGGACTTCGACCTTCATGGTCAGAGTGCCCGCCTGACGAGCGGTGAGTTCGACCTCGATCGAGCGTTCCTGGCCGGCCGCGACCGTGCCGAAGTTGTGGCTCGCCGCAGCCTGCTCCGTGGCCCCCAACGGCTGCAGCTTGATGACCACGTTCTCGGCGTCCCCCGTGCCGACATTCGAGACCTTCAGGCGATACAGTTCGCGTTTGCCATACAACACGTCGCGCGGACCATCCATATTCAAGGTCAGCTTCGGCTCTTGCACCTCGATCACCGTCTGTGTGGCCACTTGCTTGTAGTCCCACTTGATGGCCAGGTCAAAGGGGCGGCTTTCCAACGGCTTGATCCGCAGCACCAATCGCTCCCGAGATCGCGAGTCCAGATGGCCCAACTTCCACTGAAACTGCCGAGCCCCCTGCCCCATCGGCACCACCTGCGTCGCCCCGACGCTGACCTCCGCACCGAGCACCTCGGCCGAGGCCGGTAGACTCACAAAGACGATCAACTCCTCGGCGGCAACCTCGCCCGAATTGTTGAGCGTCACCTCATACACCGATTCCTTGCCCACCGCGATCTTCTGCGGCCCAATGGTCTCGACGCTCAGGTTTGGACTCTGCCGGCTTAGTAGCACGCCCCGGCCCGGCGATTCACCCTTCTTGGCCGAGAACGTGGAGGCCGATGCGTTCGTGGCCTGAGGCACGATCGGCGAACTGATCGGTCGCGCGGAGGGACCTGACACGCTCTGAGCCGTATCGCGGCTCTCCGCCGCACGAAGCGCGTTGCTGGTCCGCGGAGCAGGCGTGGCACGCGCTGGCGTCAATAGCGACTCGGTCAGCGGAGACACCGAGGCCGACGAGCGACCGTTGCCCAAGGTAGTGCTGCGCGCAGCAATCTCCGGAACTTCAACCTTCGAAGCCGGTGTCGGAGCGGGCGTCGGCGCCGGCGTGGGCCGATTCTTCTCCTGTTCACTGAACACCGAATCGCGGAATGAGTTCATCCTCTGATGCAGAGGCGCCGCATCGCGACTGGTGGGCTCAGAGTCTGCTCCGCCGGCGGTCCTCTCCACCGAACTGGAATCGGCCGTAGCGATCGCCCGCCGCACCGATGGAGCCTCCGAACGCGCCGCGGCGGTCGTGTCGCTCTTCTCCAAGTCGGACGACGATACTACCGCCGGTCGGGTCGTCGTTCGAGCCGCCGGACGCGCGCTGGCGTCAGAGTACGGATTACGCTCATAGCTGGTGGTGTCGGACGGTACCGGCCGGCGACTCCCCTGGGAACTCGAATCGCTGCGATTCGCAGCCGTCGGCCGGGCTTGGCTCGTGGTCGGTCGCCCCCCCAACAGCGTCCGACCGAAATTCTCCATTCGGTCAGCCAGCGTCGGACCCTCCGAACTGCTGGATTGCGACTGTTGGCTCTTCGCCGGACCGGCTGTGAGGACGATGGCCAGCACAACGATTGTCGGGGCGATCGATTGACGAAGCATGGCGCGTTCCTGAACCAGGAAATCGAAGTTCACACAGACTCTCGTTATGGGTATCGGACGAATCGATTTTGGCGGTTTAGGGGAGATTTCTGATTCGACAAGATATTTCGCCCCTGCCGAAGAAACTCGCAAATCCAATCAGGCAAATGGCGTATTGTGGAGAGGTTTTGATACCTGCCGTTCCGGTGATGTGGGAATACAGGGCAATCCGCGCAAACTGGACGGAGGCAAATCGAGGGACGGCCCCAGAAACGTCGGGCCGCAGAAGGCGATCTGCCCCCAATCGCCATCCACCTCCGCAGGTGCGGTCATCCCGCTCCAACTGCCATTCGCGGCCACCGACTACGGCGTCGAACGTCCATAGAAGGTGCTCAACGTCCGCACGCGGTGGACCAGATAAGACACCAGGGCCCCCGTGACCAACAGGGCCGCGGCAAAAATGACATGCCGGTCGAATCGCGCGTCGAAGCCCTCTTGCAGCGCGCACCGCCGCCCGTAGAAATCGGCCACCAGGATCGAGTACGACAGCAGCGACAGACCGGTCATGTACCACACAAAGCGCACCCGGAACCACATCGCTGAACCAACAATCAGCAGCGGATAGGCAACGACCAGGGGGCTGGCGACGCCATTGCCCACGAAGAGCAATGCCAACAAGAGCGCGGCGTCGAGCGTGCCCCACGCCAATTGGGCAGACATCGCCCACACCCCCTGCGTCTCCAATAGCTGGCAGATCACCGAACACACGGCCCATAGCCCGGCCAGCACCGAAACCTCGATATGGAACTTGCGGTCCACGCCGCCCACGCCGTAGTTCACCATCTCGATCAAGTAAAACAGCGATAGGGCGCCCAACCGCGCGCTCAAGGCTGGCTGTTGGCGCGTCCATCGCAGGAACCATTGCCCCACACTCGGCGGACGCAACTGCAGCGGCTCGCCACGCAGGAATCGTTCCAGATCGTCGGCCAAGGCGCCCGCCGACGCGTAACGATCCTCCGGCGATTTGCTCAGGCATTTCCGGCAGATCATTTCCAGCAACCGCGGCACGCTTGGATTCAGGCTGCGCGGGGCGGCAGGCTCGCTGCTCAGGACCTGGATCACAACGTCCAGGGGATTATCCGCCTTGAACGGTGGTTGCCTTGTCAGCAATTCGTAGAGCATGGCGCCCAGGCTATAGATGTCGCTGGCGGGGCCAATCCGCTCGCTCTGCCCGGAAGCCTGCTCCGGCGACATGTACGAAGGCGTTCCGGCAATCACACCCGTCGTGGTGGCCTGCGATCCTGGGGCAAAAACCTTGGCCAGTCCGAAATCCGTCACGTAGGGGCGGCCTTCGGCATCCAACAGAATATTCGAGGGCTTGAGATCTCGATGCACGATCTCCTGGCGGTGCAGATGCTCTACGGCCCGTGCAACACCGGCCAGCAGTTGCACTGCGGTCGGCAAGTCGAGCGTGCCCCGTGCCAGACGTTGCGCCAGGCTCTCCCCCTCCACATACTCCATGGTGAAGTAGTGCTGGCCGTGGATCTGCCCCACTTCGTGAATGTGGACAATGTGGGGATGCCGCAGCCGCGCTGCCGCCTTGGCTTCGACCTGAAAACGTCGCACATGCTCGGCCGACGCCAAATGTGTGGCCAGAACCATCTTCAGGGCCACAATCCGTTCCAAGTCCTTCTGACGCGCCTTGTAGACAACCCCCATCCCCCCGCGCCCAATCTCCTCCAACAATTCATACTGTCCAAATGGTCGCGGCAACAACTCGCCTGGCGCGGCAACCGTCGCCCCCGTCGCCGAATCGGCAGCCCCGCCCTCGGCCGCCCGCACAGCATCACTTACCACCGGCAGCGGCGTGCCGGATCCCTTCACCGCCGATTCGGGCGCGATCTGCTCCAAGGCCTCCAGGCAGTCCAGGGCCGATTTCAACTCGGGGTGCTGCGCAAGCAGCCTGTCGCGCGCCGGCCGTTGGCCAGCCTGCAAACGGCTGAGGTAGTTGTCCAGCAATTGCGCCAGTTGGGGATCGTCGGGCAGTAGACTCATACGTCCTCGGCCAGCATTTCCTGCAACCGCTTGATGGCCCGCATCCACAGCATTTGCACTGCCGGACGCGATCGGCCCATCCGCTCGGCGACCTCGTTGAAGGGCAGTCGCTGCAGATTGCGGAGCATCACAACTTCTTGATAATCCGCCGGCAGTTGTTCCATCGCCGCGGCCATCCGCAGTTCGGCGTCCTGCTGCAGAAACTCTTGGCTCGGCGTATCCCCCGGGGCAGCCGGTTCCAGCACTCCGAAGGCCTGCGTGTCGTCCACGTTGCGAAACGGGACTTCACGCGCCGCGCCGCGTTTCGCAGTGCCCCGGTAACTCCGAATCCAGTCGGCACAGTTGTGAGAGAGGATCCGCCGTAGCCAGCCGATCCACTCCTTTTCGCTCGCCCCCTGAAAGCGATGAAAGTCGCGATGCGCCTCCAGCATCGTCTGCTGAACCAGATCCGAAGCGTCGACCTTCACGCGCAGCCAGGTCTCCACCTGCGCCCGGGCCACCAGGCCCATATAGCTCCGCCCCAAGGCAAACAGCCGCTGTCGGCAGCTCTCGTCCCCTTCTTGGGCTCGGCGAATGATCTCATTGATGTCCACGTTCCTGGCCCTCCCGTCCCGCCGCCATTCGTGCAACACCTGCCCGGCGATACGCGTCTATTCCCCCACTGGACCGTCCGCCGCCAATCGAGTCAAACGAGCACGAATCAGACCAATCCCCGTGTAAGTCCCCTGGGGGGTCACACCGCCGCTGTAATAGATACTGAAGGTGTCGTCGCCGGTCTCGTACATGACGTGCATCGCCATCGTCCGAGTAGGCCAGCCCCAAGGCTGTGGTCTTCTTGTCGTGCGGGCCGGCGCCGTCATAGTACATCCACAGGCGTCCATCGACCTTCAGCACGGTATCCACAATGAACCACTGCGATTCCCAGGTGCCTGGACACACTTGCAGAATGGGGTTCTCGGGATGGCGTTCAATCTGCGTCCAGCGGAAGGGAGGCGAGACCGCCTCCTCGCCTGCCGCCAGACTCGACAACACAACCACCGCGCACAAAAGCCCCTGTGCTCCGACCACCGTGCGCAGATCCAGTCCCCTCCGCCTCCCAGCAACCGCAAGGCTTGGACACATCGGTGATTCCCCAAACTTGACGCCTGAGATGCAAGAAAACGCCAAGATCAATCCTGGGGCGCTTCCCGCCGCACGGCCATGCCGCTCCCCTCCAGCACGATTTCGAATCCCAAAGCCTCGATCATCCGATAGTCGTCGTCGGGCGGCTGTCCCTTCGTAGTCAGATAGTCACCCGCAAAGATCGAGTTGGCCGCGTACAGCCCCAGGGGCTGCAGCGGCCCCAAGTGCAGCTCGCGCCCGCCCGCGATCCGCAACTCGGCCTGCGGATTAGCCATCCGGAACAGGGCCAAGACCTTCAAGCAGTAACGCGGATTCAAGCGGCGCAGATGCTCGACCGGCGTGCCGGGCACGGGCATCAAGAAGTTGACCGGAGTGGCCTCGACACGCAACGCCGCCAATCGCAGGGCCAGATCCACTACGTCCTGGTCCTCCTCGCCCATCCCCACAATCCCTCCACAGCAGATCTCCAGCCCGGCCTGACGGATGTTCTCCAGGGTGGCCAGACGCTCCTCGTAACCGTGCGTCGTGCAGATTCGCGAGTAGAATCGCTGGCTGGTGTTCAGGTTGTGGTTGATGCGGTCGACCCCGCAAGCCTTCAGTCGCCGCGCGTTTTCGGCGCTCAATAGACCGGTGGAGACGCAGATCCTCAGGGAAGGCTGCTGCTGGCCATGTAGTGGGTTCGCGTCTGCGCCGTCGGAACGCTTGATGCGTCGGACCGCTTCCGCGATGATCTCCAAGTCACTCGCACTGGGAGCGCGGCCGGACGTGACAATACAGTACGTCCCCGCACCCCGTCGCGACGCCTCGCAGGCCCCCGCCGCGATCTCCTCGGCCGGCAACATCGGATATTTCACGATCTCGGCCTGCGAGACGCGTGACTGTGAACAATAGCCACAGTCCTCTCCACAATGCCCACTCTTGGCATTGACCAGGAAATTCAAGTACACTCGATTACCGCAATACCGATACCGTACCCGATAAGCCGCCGCCAACAGATCCAACAGTTCGCTGTCGGGGCTGCGCAGGATGGCCAGCCCTTCCTCCGGCGTCAGGCAGTGACCGTCCAGGATTCGGTCGGCCAAGGAATTCCAATCAGATTGAGCGTGATTCATGCCCGCTATTGTACCCAACTCTCGGGCGGCGCGAATCGGGCCCCCGCTGGCTCACCCGGCCCTCCCAAACCGGTCTGACTACATCTAACCCAGACACCCGAATCCCCAATCCCTGATCCCTGCTCCCATGCTCACCCTCAGCGACGCAGTTTGGCAAATCCGCCATCGAAAACTGGCCCCAGTAGATCTGGTGGAGCAGTGCCTCCAGCAAATCGACCGACACGACGACCGCATTCGGGCGTGGGTCGTCGTCGACGCCAGCGGAGCTCGCGAACTGGCCTGCCTGCGAACCCTGCAGGCGAAACGTGGGCACTGGCAAGGCCCGTTGCATGGCATTCCGCTGGGAGTCAAGGACCTCATCGACGTGGCTGGCCTGCCAACCCGAGCCGGTTCGCCGCTGGGCGACCCATCGCCGGTGCGCACCGATGCCCCGCTCGTCGCTGCCTTGCGCCAGGCCGGGGCGATTATCTTGGGCAAAACGGTCACCGTCCAGTACGCCGCCTTTGACCCGCCCCCCACGCGCAACCCCTGGGATCCGATCCTGCAACGCACCCCGGGTGGATCCAGCAGCGGCTCCGCTGCCGCCCTGGCCATGGGCATGTGCCTGGGGGCCGTCGGCACGCAGACCGGCGGGTCGCTCGTGCGTCCCTCCAGCTATTGCGGCGTAGCCGCCTGCAAGCCCACCTTCGGCCGCATCGGCACCGAGGGAATTGTGCCGCTGAGCGCGCATCTCGATCACCCTGGCCCCATGGCCCGCAACGTGGAAGATCTGGAACTCCTGCTGCGTGTGCTGCTGCCGGGCTGGCTGCCAGCCCCCGGTCTATCGCGTCCGCCTCGCCTGGGTTCGGTCGAAGGCTTCTTCCTGGAACGCGCCGATGCCAAGATCCGCCAGGCAACGCTGACGGCCGTAGACCGACTTCGCGCTGCAGGCGCCCAAGTCGAATCCATCCGGCTGGAACTCGATTTCCAGACGATCCTGGACATGCACTGGCGCATCATGGCTGTGGAAGCCGCCGCATTCCATCGCCAGGCCTTTGCCGCACACCGTTCCTCCTACGGTCCCAAGTTGGCCAGCCTGCTCGACGAAGGCCTGACAATCTCCGCCGTCGATTATGCCGCGGCTCTGGCCCATCAACGCGATCTGCGCCGCACCGCCGACGCCCTCGTCGGCCAGTTCGACGCCTTGCTCATGCCCGCCACCGACGATACCGCCCCAGGCCTGGAGACCACGGGCAAGCGGGACTTCCAGGCCCCCTGGAGCTACATGGGCCTGCCGGTCGTGTCGCTCCCCTGTGGCTTGGCTGCTGATCAGATGCCCGCTGCCGTGCAACTGGTCCAGCGAACCAACCGGGAATCGCACCTCCTGGCCGTAGCACGCTGGTGCCAG